>JAPHUG010000247.1 GCA_026197195.1 Sedimenticola sp. | reverse complement strand
TATTGATCCTATTGATCCTCAGAAGGATAATCGAATACTGTCTTTGCTTTACCAGATTCATCAACACTCAAAGTAAACTTAATCCATTCTCCACCTGTATGTGCTTTCATATCTGATTGGAGTTCAATAGCGAGTTCAACCACATTGAACAGGTTCTCATCGGATATTCCCACGTTAAATACTTTCCCTTGCCTAGTGTAAACAAATTCTGTTTCCGCTGTTCGCTCCCCCTCATCTCCAATTGGAATAAAACAACAGCTTAGGTTCTCATATTCTAATCCAGCCTCAGCATGGAGGATCTGGAAAAGCTCGTTCAGGATTTCTAGTTGTCGCGTCATACTATGATTCATGAAATTAGCCACCATGCTGATTTTTAAACGGTACTTTTTTAGTTAATCCGTTTATCGTGTATTCAACGATCAACGAATCGGGGCGTGCACTAGTTGGATTTTTCCGAAAAAAGTTAACTTTAATGGGGCCAACATCATCGCCCTTCTTCAGGTGTGTTGCAATCTTGTTTTCCCATGCTTTATAGGCACTATTATTGAAGTTGCTATTTTGCGGGAACAAATTAAAACGATCACAGGTACCACCAAATCGGCACGCTTGAATATGACCGCCTACATCACCATTCAAACCTTCTTTACCAACGGCAGTTTGACGACTATCACGAACACCTTTACTTAAAGTTGGGTTAAATGAAATCTCTTCCACGTAACCACTACTGTTAGTCTTAAATTGAGTGCCACCATTCAATTCAACAATGGTATTTGGTTCAGGATTGTTAATTAGATCGTACTCAGGCGTTCCCTTTTTGGCGTTGCCAATATCAACCTTAACTCTTCTCTCTGATACAACCTTAACCTCCTGATTCAAAGGCCCAAAGTCGCCATCTGCTATAAGCGCATCAGCTCCCTTCCTCCCTGGAATGTGCCCTCCAGTATCCCCAACAAACCCCTGCCATTCAATGTCTTTGAGCTTATCAGTCGCTGAACCGGCAACCTTCCTGACGTTATTCACCAGCGCCTTTGTTCCGGATACAGCCAACTTCGATCCGGCGATAACAACTTTACCACCGGTAATCGCCAACGCGCCCGCACCGGTCACCGTAAACGCCCCCGATGCGTAGAGCTCAGCACGCTTCTGGTGGGCCAAATCTGTTGCCCCACTCTTCTCTAGACGATCAATCTCGTCCAGCTTGGTCTTGATGGCTTTCTCTGTATTGTCCACCGGGTGTGCAAGGAATGCCTTGGTCGCGGCGGCAATTTCTACTAACATCTCCTGCGATTGCTCGTCTCCGAGCGCGGCATTACCTGCTAACAAACCCAGATCGAGGGTTCCTTCGACACCTGCTCCGATAGTTGTGCCTATGCCTTTAACGGTGTTGTAGATCTCCGGATTTGCGGCACGTTGCCTGTAGGTAAAGAGCTGCTCCGCCAGCTGGGTCGATTCGGTTTTTTGGCGACTGAGCATCGATAACGGCCCGGCAGCCAGGTACCCCTCTCTAAACGCCTGCATTTGACCAATGACCTGACCACAAGCGGCACTGGTTGGGAGCGCACAAACAATACGTGCGTACTCGTCCCGGTGGCGGTCCAATCCCTCAAGCACTTGGATCTCTGCGCGGACTGCATCGATGTTGCAATCGGCTTCGCAGGTGAGGAGATGCTTTTTCAGTTCATTGAGGCGAGTGGCCTCAAGGTGGCTGAGGTAGTTGTTGACGGTCTGCCCCATGGAGGCGAACGCACCACGCTGCCCACCGGCTAGTCCACCCACGCCCGCACTGGCCGCTATCAGGATGGCCTTGCGTGTCTCTCCAGATACGCCACTCCTTTCGAGCAGACCGTCAATATGTGGAATGGCGCTGGCCGTTATCCCCGCACCGACTACGCCCTTCAATCCATTTCCTAGCCCACCGACAAAGGCATGCAGGGCGATACGTAGATGACCGTTCTCTTTCCAGTTAGCCTCGATCCGATCTGCTTCTGCATTGAGTGCATCACGCTCCGAGGATTCGGCGCTGTCCGCACGATGACGCAGCTCAATAGCCGCTTTGAGTTGGCTGTCGGCATAATCTCCGATCGCTTTTGGACCCTCCTCACTCAACAGTTGAGCAAACTCGACCTCTTCCTGCATCCGCTGAACCATCTCTTCGCTAAATATCCGCTCCAACACCCGATGCGCTTCTTCCTTGCTCTTCTTTAGTTCATCCAGGTTCTGATTGGGATTCGACCGGATAGTGATACCCCCATCACTCAGTGCCGCATAGGTGGTGCTCTGTGCTTCACCGCTGTCGCTGGAGGCACCCCCACCAAAGCCTTTGGTGACACTGTCCAGTCCACTGGTGCTGAAGCTGATGCTTTTTGATTCCACGTCGTATTTGGCGTTGTTCTTCAGGGTGCTGTGGCTGAGGGTGTCGGTGCTGAACCGGTTGTTCTCGGGGTCGGCTTCGCTGACGATGGCGCCGGCCTGCAGGTCGGTGTGGTTTACGACTTGGACGTCAAATCCATCCGTTCCGGCAAACAGGCCTGACTGTTCCTGTACCGATTGGTAGTGGGAGTCGGCTTTCAGTTTGCTGGCGTTGAGACTGAGACTGATTGGGTTTTGGGCACCGATAGCGACTCCAATACGACCGCCGCTGGATTGTTGTTTATTGTGGTACTGCTCGGTGTCCTGCTGACTGATGATGGTGAGATCACCCTGGCTGTTGAGGACGATGCGCTGGGCGTTGACCTGGGCACCTTTGAGGGTGGTGTCGCCGCCGGAGTGGAGGCTGGCCAGGGTCTGGGCGTTAAGTTGGGTTTCCAGATAGCGATCATCGCTCTGGTTGATCAGGCCTCGGGATCGGCTCCCTTC
>JAPHUG010000434.1 GCA_026197195.1 Sedimenticola sp. | reverse complement strand
GTATCAGTTACTGAGTGGCAAGCTGCCGTTTACGGCCGAAAACCAGTATGACTTGATCCAGAAAATATCCAACAAGCCTCCCACACCGCTGGAAGATGTGCGCCGGGGCATCCCCAAGGCCATCATCCGTATCGTGGATCGCTGCATCTGCAAAGAGGCCTCAGATCGTTATGAAAGTTGGGCGGATCTCGCCTGTGATCTGGCCTCGGTGCATGAACAACTGGAACACTCTTCCAGTATTGATGTATCCGATACCCGTAAATTCAATATCCTGAAGACCCTGCCCTTTTTCCATCTGTTTACCGATGTTGAATTATGGGAAGTGCTCCGGATCAGTAAATGGCGCCGTTTTCGTGGGGCCAAGACCCTTATTGAAGAGGGCAAAATCGGCGGATCGATCTTTATCCTCGCCGCGGGCGATGCCCGCATTATGAAAAATGATGCCTTCCTCGGTCTGATCGAGACCGGCCAGTGCTTTGGTGAGATGGCCTACATCCACGGCATGAAAAAACCCCGCAGTGCCAGCGTGGTGAGTAACAGCCCGGTTACGGTCATCAAAATAAAAACCGAAGCGCTTCAGCAGGCCTCCATCCAGCTGCAAACAAAGTTCAACAAGGTCCTGATGCGCACCCTGGCCGATCGGCTGGAAAAAACCTCCATGATAGCGTCTGCGCTTTAACGGGTAAGGTTCAGCAAAAATGGCAGGCTGATGCCGGTTTCTCCTGGGAAATATTCACTTCTGGCGGCTCTTTTGAGAATCGCGGCTCAAGGTCTCTCACCATTAATCGGGGCTCAGAAAAGGGGGCCAGTCGCTCTAAAAAATCCAGCAGACTGAAAGTGGGACTGGCGACAAAAAACTGTGTGCTGGGGAAATCCAGCCAGAGCTGATCTGCATACGCATAGGATTCATAAGGGGTATCCCCCACCCTATCCCCATTCTGATCAAAACCGGCATAATCACTCCAGTAATTGCCACCCCACCGGTTCTTCATCGCCCCACCCCCGTTTCTGACCGCCACCGGGAGGTAGTTATTGTGAAACCGATTCGCTGACAGATGATTACCGCCCCGATCACTCAAAAACTGGATACCTACTGTATTGTGCGCCAGCAGATTGGATCGAACATAATTGGGCAATTCATGATCTTCAGGAGAGAGGTCCAGCGCAATGCCGACCATGACATTGAGGATGCGGTTATTCTCGATTAGCGCACTTGAACTCTCTTTTAATCCAATGCCAACCCCGGTGACATCCCTGATCTCTGCCACCAGATTATCCTTAATCACTAGATTATTGGCCTTTAATGCAAAGAGACCAGCCTCATTATCAATAAAACGATTGCCAATAATCTGTGTACCCTGCGAGTTCACGACGTGCAATGAGTAGCGCCCACCCTGAACATGATTCTCAGCAAGCCGATTCTCCCGGGAATCAAGCACGATCACATCACGGGCATCATGAACCCGATTCTGCATGACCTTGTTCCCCTCGCTGTACCAGATACGAATACCATCGCCCCGCTGAGCCAGTTCCCGCACCTTGGAACGAATACTGTTCCGGCGCACAATGCCATATTGCGACTGATGCAGGGCAATGCCAAAAAGCACATCATCCAGTTTATTATCCTTGATGACGTTAAACTTGCCTGAGACCAGTATCCCGGCATCCAGCTCATTATGGCGATCACCTGATCCGGTGATGTGCAGATTACTCAGACGAGCCCCATCGGTATCCACAGTAACAACGGTACCCACACCGCCACCATCGATTATTACCTGTCCGGCGCCATCAATCGTCAGGGGTTTATCAATCAGAACGGGGCCACTGTAACGCCCGGGGGGCAGATGCAAAGTCGCCCCCGACGCTGCAGCATCGATTAAAGGCTGGAGTGGTATTCCTGTCGCCAATGCGCAGGGCATGAGAGAACACCAGAGCATCAGGGACTGGGAAAAGTGTCGCAGCAAGGGTAACCTCATGGCCTGAGAAGGTAGAAAGACGCCTGTCTGTTTCTGGTCAAGTGCGCCTGCTTTAAGTGCAAGGCGTTGTAGCCTAACAGACGATAGTAAATCAATATTTGATATGGGTTAAGCAGTATGAGCAGAACAGTATTAATTACCGGTAACAGCAGCGGCCTGGGATTGGGTTTGACCGAGGCCTACCTGGAACAGGGATTTGAAGTTTACGGGGTCAGTCGTCGTGGTTGCAGTAACGGCCAGCATAAACTCAAAGATATCCGTTGCGATCTGACCGATTACGAGGCCATTCCACTGGCGATGGAAACATTGTTGATGGGCATTGGACACCTGGATGTGGTGATTCTGAATGCCGGCATCCTGGGCAAGATGCAGGATATGGCCGATTCAAGCCTGGAGGAGATCGAGACGGTGATGAACGCCAATGTCTGGTCCAATAAGGTACTGTTGGACTGGCTGTTAAGATCAGGTATCCGTATTGATCAAATCATACTCATCTCATCCGGTGCCGCTATCAATGGCAGCCGGGGCTGGGGAGCCTACGCCCTCTCCAAGGCCACACTGAACATGCTAACCCAGCTCTATGCTCATGAGTTTTCTCATAGTCATCTAACGGCCCTGGCTCCAGGTCTGATCGATACCGCCATGCAGGATGTCCTGTGCGATCAGAACCAAGTAGACGCCAGTCAGTTTCCTTCCGTTGAGAAATTACGGGCAGCCCGTGGCACCGAAGCCATGCCGACGCCCACAGAAGCCGGTAAAATGATTGCGAACCTCATACCATCACTCAAGCAGTTACCTTCCGGTAGCTTTGCCGACGTTCGCACCTTCAAACCGAACCCGTAACTCATGCCCGAGATTATTCTCACCAGCCTGAACGCCAAACATATCCACGCCTCGCTGGGGTTGCGTTACCTGTATGCCAATATGGGCGAACTCCAGAACCGGACCGAGATTCAGGAGTACACCCTGGAGCCCTGGCCGATCGATATTGC
>JAPHUG010000425.1 GCA_026197195.1 Sedimenticola sp. | reverse complement strand
TTGGCGCCACTGTTTCTTGGCGGTGTACCCAGGTCGCGGGAGGATACATGAGCAGCTCTCTGATCTACACGCTTCTGGGTGTCGCACTGTTCTCCATTGGCCTGTATGGATTGATAGTCAGGGCGCATCTGTTAAGAAAGATTCTGGCGCTCAATATCATGGGTAGTGGTGTTTTTCTCCTGCTGGTGGCGCTGGCTAAAAGAACTGCCAGTGGTGTGCCTGATCCTGTTCCCCATGCCATGGTTATTACCGGTATTGTGGTAGCCGTCTCTGCAACAGCCCTGGCTTTGACCTTGATGCTCAAGTTGGTTGAGGCCAGCGGAAGTGCTGTGCTTGATGACGCTTCTGAAGAGCGCACTCAATGAGTAGTCTGATAGCTGATCAGTACTGGGGTGTATTGATCATTCTGTTGCCACTGCTGGGTGGCCTGATCAGCTTTGTATGGACTGCCGCCGCTAAATTCATTGGCCTGACTACGGTTAGTCTCGTTGGATTGTCTGTGCTTGGGCTTGGCAGTCAACTGCTGACCAAAGGTGTTTATCATCACTCAGTTGGAGGCTGGGGAGCGCCGCTGGGGATCAATCTGTATGCCGATGGCTTGAGTCTGTTCATGCTGATGGTCACAGCCCTGGTGGGGCTGGGTATCAGCCTCTATGCGTTGGGCTATTTTGATCGGGATCAGGCCCGACGCTTTTGGCCGCTCTGGCTGTTACTCATGGGTGGGTTGAATGCCCTGTTTCTCTCGGCCGATATTTTTAATCTTTATGTGACACTGGAGATGGTTGGCTTGGCGGGGGTAGGGTTGGCGTCACTACCCGGTAGCCGCGCCGCCCTGAGTGGTGCGATGCGCTACCTGATGGCCACCCTGTTGGGTTCGCTGGCCTACCTACTTGGTGTCGCGCTGCTCTACCATTCAACCGGTACCGTGGATATCCCCTTGCTGGCCGAGCGGTTACAGTTGACCCCCGCGGTTTGGGCGGCGCTTGGTTTGATCTGTGCGGGGCTGGCGCTAAAGTCGGCGCTGTTTCCACTTCATTTCTGGTTGCCCAAGGCCCATGCCAGTGCATCGGCTCCGGTCAGCGCGCTGCTCTCTGCCCTGGTGGCGAAGGCCTCTTTCTATATTCTATTGCGGTTGTGGCTAACGATCTTTTCTCCGGGGCCTGAAGGGGTAGGGAACCTGTTGGGCGTGTTGGGTATGGCGGCTATCCTTTGGGGTTCGTTTCAGGCCTTGCAGCAGACTCGTCTTAAACTGATGATCGCCTATTCGACTGTTGCCCAGATGGGCTATCTATTCCTGGTGTTTCCACTCGTAGTCAACGGTGCCTTTTCGGCCTGGGTTGCGGTGGCCTATCTGATGATCTCCCATGGGTTGGCGAAGTCAGCCATGTTTCTGGTGGCCGGAAATTTGATCCATTTTGGTGGCCACGACCGTATTGCCGATCTTGATCGTGCGGTACAGCGTTTACCCATAACCGTTGGGGCTTTTGCCCTCGCGGGAGTCAGTATTATGGGGTTGCCGCCGAGTGGCGGCTTCATCGGTAAATGGTTGCTGCTAAGTGAAGCGTTGAATCAGGGGCGCTGGGATCTGGTCATCGTCATGATGTTGGGCGGTGTACTGGCCGCGGCCTATGTTTTCAGGGTATTGGGTTTTGCCTTTACCCAGGCACAAAAGCGGCATGAACCCAAAGGCGTACCGGCCACTATGGAGTGGTCCGCTCTACTGTTGGCGATTGCCGCTATCGTGTTGGGTTTTCTTGCTTCACCGCTCATGCAACTTCTCGGTGTCGGTGCCCCGGTTGAACTGACAGGGGTAGGCCAATGAGCTGGAATGACTGGATACCCTTGCTGGTGGTTGTCAGCTCACTACTGCCGGGTCTTATTATCTTTGGCTTGGCAGAAGAGCGCGTTGTATTACGAACCATCCTCAACTTGACCGGTGCCGTGGTTAAACTGTTCCTGGTTGGCTGGATGGTTTGGGGTGTTTATCAAGGTCATCATTTTGAAACCCGGTTGGCGTTGCTGCCGGACCTAGATCTTGTATTACGGGCCGGCCCTCTGTCACTCTTTTTTGTGGCGCTCTCAACGGTGCTCTGGCTGGTTACGACGGTGTATGCGATTGGTTATCTTGAAGGTTCACCCAATCGCAGTCGCT
>JAPHUG010000049.1 GCA_026197195.1 Sedimenticola sp. | reverse complement strand
GAGCAATCCATGTTAAAGATTCAGGTAACAATTATTAATCGACTCGGACTACACGCCCGCGCAGCCGCCAAATTTATAACGGAAGCCGGACAATACAGCAGCCAGATACTACTCGCCCGTGATGACAAGCCGGTCAATGGGAAAAGTATCATGGAGGTGATGATGTTAGCCGCAAGCCAGGGAACGGAATTGACCCTTATAACAGAGGGCGATGATGAACATGAAGCCTCCGCTGCGCTGGAGGCATTGATCAAAGACCGGTTTGGAGAGCCTGAGTGAGCTTTGCCGGCAACGGCATTGGCATTACCAGAGGCATCGCCATCGGCCATGCGCATCTCTTGCAGCGTGGCACCCGGGAAATTACCCCGCGCAATATCGACCCAGTAGAAATTCAGGCGGAGATCGACCGCTTCAAAGAGGCCATCTGCTGTGCCCGACGCCGCTTGCATTCAATCCGTGAAAAAATCCCAAAAAATACCCGATCGGACATCGTTGCCTTCATCGATACCCATCTGCTGATGCTGAACGATGCCGCGCTGGTTGAGGTACCGATAAGCCTGATAGCAGAACAGGGCTATGGGGCAGAATGGGCGCTGGAGCTACAAAAAGAGTCTCTGGTGAAGGTATTTGACACCATGGACGACCCTTACCTTCGAACCCGCAAAGATGATGTAGAGCATGTGGTTAACCAGATCCAGATGGCCCTGCATGAGCAAGATGAAGAGGAGGATGAAGAGAACCTGACCGGCAAGGTTATCCTGGCACAGGATCTCACCCCGGCCGATACCATCTTAATGCGCCATCAGGGGATTGCCGCTTTCATCACCGAATATGGCGGCCCGATGTCCCACACGGCGATCCTCGCCCGTAGTCTGGGCATCCCTGCGGTGGTCGGTGTTCCTGGCATCACCCGGATCCTGCGTCATGGGGAACTGCTGGTGGTCGATGGTGAGCAAGGCGTGGTACTGGCTGACGCTGACAGCACGACGCTAAGCTACTACCAGCGCCATATTTATGAAGCTGAAGACCAGGCAAACCGGCGCCTTAAGCTGATCGGAAAACCAACCAAGACCAAAGAGGGTGTCAAGGTGTCCCTGATGGCCAATATAGAGCTGCCGGAGGATATCGAGGTCACCCGCGTACTGGGTGCGGATGCCGTCGGTCTTTACCGGACTGAGTTTCTCTATATGAACCGTGAAGGGATGCCCGATGAAGAGGAGCACTACGAGACCTACCGTGCCGTTATTGAGGGGTTAAACGGCATACCCATTACCATCCGCACCCTGGACCTGGGTGCAGATAAGCAGGTGGATGGCTGCACGGTGACTGCGAGCTGCAACCCAGCCCTCGGTCTACGCGCTATTCGACTCTGCCTGAAAGAGCCCAAGATGTTTCAACCGCAGATTCGAGCCATTCTGAGGGCGGCTGTACATGGTCCGGTCAGGATCATGATCCCGATGCTCTCAAACCTGCAGGAGGTCCGAAAGCTAAAGACCATCATCCGCGAAACCAAGCGGGCATTGGCGGCCGATAACCTGCCGTTTGCCGAGCACATCCCTATCGGTGGCATGATTGAAGTCCCTGCCGCCGCGCTCTCTGCCGATGCCTTCAGCCGGGAACTGGATTTTCTCTCCATTGGAACCAATGATCTGATTCAATATACCCTGGCCGTCGATCGTGTGGACGAGGAGGTCAACTACCTCTATGACCCCCTACACCCCGCCATCCTTCGCTTGATCCAGACCGTGATCAAGGCGGGTGAAAACGCCGGCATCCCGGTCAGCATGTGCGGTGAGATGGCAGGTGACCCCCGTTATATCCCCCTACTCATTGGCATGGGCTTGCGTGAATTCAGCATGCAGCCCGGTTCACTGCTGATTGCCAAAGAGTGTCTGCTTTCGCTCAACTCATCAAAACTGACCAAGCAGACGCGAAAACTCATGAAAAGATTGGGTGAACCCCGCCATGAAACCCTGCTACGGAAGATCTGTAAGCTGCATTAATCAGCGCTTTTTCATTTTTCTTCAACTCTGTCTCCCGCTTGTCATCATCTACTGTTAGAATCGGCCGGTCTGCGTAACCCGACATCCACCACCGAGGTATCAATTCGACCATGCCCGACCAGGTCCCCCTACAACTTGGCAACACGCGCCTGGATCGACTCCATGCAGCCTTGGAGAGTGGTGCCCTGCTACAGGCAGGGAAGATGCTCAACGCCCTCCATCCTGGTGAAATTGCCCATTTGCTGGAATCGCTGCCACTGGCCCAGCGTGAAATTATCTGGGGACTGGTGAATGAAGAGAATAGCGGTGAAGTACTGACACTGGTTGCCGATGAGGTCCGGGATGACCTGATCAGAAAGATGGATCGGGAGGCCCTGCTTGCAGCCACTGAGGGTATGGATACCGACGACCTGGCTGATCTGATCCAGGAGTTACCCCGCACGATTACCCAGGAGATCCTGGACTCGCTGGATCATCAGCACAGGGAAAGAGTGGAGGCGATCCTCTCCTATCCGGAGGATACCGCTGGCGGTCTGATGAACCCGGACACGATCACCGTCAGACCCGAGGTTACCCTGGATGTGGTGATGCGCTATCTGCGTCACCTGAAAGAGAAAATCCCCCCCCAGACGGACATCCTGATGGTGGTCAATCGCAATGGTAAATACCTGGGGGTACTGCCACTCACTGTTCTGGTGACCCATGACCCGGATGATACGGTTGCCGAAGTCATGTCGCTGGATGCCCGTGCAATTCACGCCAGCTGGGACGATGGCAAGGTGGCCAATCGCTTCGAGCAGCATGATCTGATCTCCGCTCCCGTAGTGGATGACGAGGGTAAACTGATCGGTCGCATCACCATTGATGACGTGGTGGATGTCATCCGTGAAGAGGGCGAGCATCAGTTCATGGGCCAGGCAGGTCTCTCTGAAGATGAGGATATGTTTGCACCGGTCCTGGTCTCTACTCGACGCCGGGCACTCTGGTTGGGCATCAACCTGATCACGGCCCTGCTTGCCTCCTGGGTGATCGGACAGTTTGAAGCCACCATCGAAAAAGTGGTGGCCCTGGCTGTCTTGATGCCGATTGTGGCCAGTATGGGCGGCATTGCCGGCAGTCAGACCCTGACCCTGACCATACGGGGTATTGCTCTGGGTCAGCTATCCGGGAAAAACACCCGTTGGCTCATAATGAAAGAGTTGGCTGTCGGTTCACTCAACAGTGTGATCTGGGCCTGTGTCGTGGCCGTGATAGCCGGCTTCTGGTTCAACGACGTCAATATCGGGCTGCTCATTGCCACGGCCATGTGTATCAATCTGATCCTGGCCGCGCTGACCGGCACCGTGCTACCGATCGCACTGGACAAGCTCGGCATCGACCCGGCGCTGGCCGGGTCGGTCCTATTGACCACAGTGACCGATATTGTCGGTTTCCTTTCGTTTCTGGGACTGGCAACCCTGTTCCTGATTTAATCAGCCGCCTTCGACCGGGGTGTCCGCGATCGGCGTAATGGTCGCCAGATCAGCCGGTAACATCGCATCCGGCCCACACGTCTGCAGGCAGATATCACAGCCGGTACAGGCGGCAGACTCAATCTTCACCCACGCCTTCATCACCTCACGGCCACTCTGACGCACCTCTGTCTCACGGCGCGTCACCAGAATCGCGGGACAACCCACACTCAGGCAATTGGCACACCCATTACACTTCTCTGCATCCACCATCAGTGGTCGCCGGGCCGTAAACCGCTCTGTCAGTACACAGGGGCGCTTGGCAACAATAACCGACGGTACGGGCGCTGCCATCTCTTGCTTGATCAGCTTATAGAGCACCGGCAAATCATAGGGATCAACCACATGGACACGCTCCCTGGCCACCCCCAGAGCACAGGCCAGTTCGGAAAAATCGACCTGCGGGGCCTCTTTTCCTCGGAGATCCTTGCCATTGCCGTGGTTATTCTGCCCTCCGGTCATACCAGTGGCCGAATTATCCAGGATCATCACAGTGACATTACCCTGGTTATAGACCAGATCGAGTAACCCCTGGATCCCCAGATGCAGGAAGGTGGAGTCACCAATAATTGAGAAGATCCCCTTGTCCTGATCGCTCTCGCCACGCCCCAGATCCATACCCAGGCCAATACCCAGGGCTGAGCCCATGCAGATACAGGTATCCAGGGCATTCCAGGGCTGCCCGGCCCCCAG
>JAPHUG010000105.1 GCA_026197195.1 Sedimenticola sp. | reverse complement strand
CACTGCGGCGGAGATCACTGAACCGGTCCACATACCGTGTCCGATGCGGCCTTTAAAGAGCGTATCCCGGGCAAACGCGTCATCCAGATGCACCGGGTTCACATCACCCGATATCTTGGCAAATAGAATAAGGTCGTCTTCGGTAAGGGTTTTACTGAAATTGGCAGAAGTACCAATCTCCAACTCGCTGTAAGGTATGTTTTCCATTATCGCCATGTAGGACTCCCGCTCGTCTATGAAACAGATGAGCCAAGGCACAACTCAGCATAAAGAAAACTAAATCGTATGCCCCAGCTTACGCAGATGTTGTCTCACATTCTGCCTGGCTAATGGTATCAGTTTCTGATTGATGCCGCGGTAAAGTCTTTGAACCATCTGCTCCAGATCAACACCCTGATCAAGTAACGCTACAATCTGTTCTTCGCGCTCCTGGCGGTGTTGAAGTGTCTTCTCAACCAGATAGGTACCACCGATAGGAATACCATGGGAAGAGAGAATCGCCTTGGGTTGCAGATCAATAACCCGTTGCAGGCTGTCAAAGTAGTCCTGCATATTGCCCTCTGGTTCCGGTATTACCACTGTCGCCATCGGCTGTACCAGATCGGCAACAAAAAACCAGGCCATATCTGTGGGTGCAAAACCGATCATGCCATCGTCATGACCCGGCAATTCATAACAGTGCACATCGCGGCCCAGCCACTGGGTCAGGTGTGTCCCCTCTTCAACATGAATCACTTCAACCTGATCCAGATAATCTTCTCCGTGGGATGCCCGCAGTCGCTGTTCTGTTTTAGATGAACAGCGAATAGGAAGCTTCAGCCGGCGGGCTATCTCAGGTGCACGCTCATGATGATCACGGTGATGGTGAGTAATCAGTATCCCATCGATGGGATAGCGTTTGAGCGTATTCAGTAAACGCGCCATCACCTCATCGTCAGCCGGTGCAGGATCGACCAGATAGCGCGGCGCCTCCCCGGTACCAATAATCAAGGCGTAGGTATACTCTGCAGGAGGCAGGGTATTGGAAGGGGTGGGAATATAACCCAGTCCATGGATCATCTCCAGGTAAGCCAACTCCCGGGTTTCATCATACTCTAGCGTAATGGGTTCAATCTTGGGTATGGCGATATTCTGAGCAAGTGCTTTTGCGGTCCGCATGACCGGAACCACCATCATTCCATTACCCGAGGTATAGGTCTCCAGTAAGTCATCGCCCTTCATCCACTCTGACCAGGCTATTTCATTGCTGTCCGGCTGAAAGTCAGGCTTGGACCTCAGCACAATCTTGTAGTAGTGAGCATGAAATCTGACCCGCTCAAAGGCCGGTGTGATGGCCACACCCAACAGGTCAATAGCCTCAACCTGATCAGCCCGTATCGCCTGTTCAAGATCAAAACCCAGCTCCTCTTCCACCTCACGAATAAGCGCCCTAATTCGCTCTGGTTTAAAATCAGAAAGAAGTGGGTGATCGTACGCATGTTCAGCATCCTCTTCATCCACCTTGCCGCCAGGAAAGGCCAGGTAGCCCGGGAAGGCCCGCAGGTAATCCTGGCGTTTGATTACAAACACCTCGTCATCGTGTACTAGTATCGCTGCTACTGCATCGCGCATGGTTGTTCCTGAGTATGGTTTGTTACAAATGATACCATAATCAGGTGACATTAAGACTTATACCCACTTTTTGAGCGGTCAATACCCGGCCAAAGACGTTGACTTATCCCCCGACAGGCACCAGTCCGTCAGACACCCAGCCCCCCGTTGCCTGCAGTGGCCGTAAGCTATTCTCCTCACTCACCCAGGCAACGACGGCATGACGTGTGGCACCGACTGCTCGCACCTGGGGTAACCCCACCTGCCAGTTGAAATCAGATGACGGTGTTTCATTTAAACCAACAACAACAAACTCATGGGCAAGTTCGCGCCCTCTGTTTTCACCGGCCGCCACTTCCGTGTTGATCCCAAAAGCAAGGACCGCCACATAGAGTCGCAAATGCCCCTGCGTGTTATGCGCCGGATCAAATTGTGCAGATAACCCTTGATCTGTCAGTTCTAAACTCAGCGTCCCAACCTGTTTCTCTGATCTGCTTGGCAGCGAAGAGGATCGGCTTCGCCACTCTTTACCATTCAGCAAAACACCAGGGGTATAGACTGTGCGTATACCACCCTCCTTTTGGTATCGGTACTGCCGTTGGCTGAAGCGGGACTGTGCAAACCGGTCTTTCCAGCCAATGTAATCCCAATAATCCACATGAAAGGCCATGGGAATCACTTGCTTCCAAAGTTTTTCATCATCGACAAAACGGTTCAACCAGGCCTCGGCAGGCGGACAACTGCTGCACCCTTCGGAGGTATAGAGTTCAACCATAGCAACCTGTTCCTGACTACTGGTGAAGCGAACCGTTTCAGCCCATGCGCTACTGACGAACAGGCTGCCCATCAATAGCGAACAGCAGAGTGATCTAGCATAGGTTGCTGTTCTCATCGTCCATACCCTCACTGCTTGCTCATCTTGAACTGATCCATAAACTCGCCATAGCCCGCCTGCTTTAGATTTTCTACCGGTATAAATTTAAGCGAGGCAGAGTTGATGCAGTAACGTAAACCCGTTGGTTGTGGACCATCCTCAAACACATGACCAAGATGCGAGTCACCAAACCGTGAGCGTACCTCGGTTCGACGCATACCCCATGACCAGTCACTTTTCTTGAGCACATGATCATCGACCAAAGGCCGGGTAAAGCTGGGCCAGCCAGTACCAGACTTGAACTTGTCTTTAGAACTGAACAGGGGTTCGCCGGAAACTACATCGACATAGATCCCATCAGCCTTATTGTTCCAATAAGCATTTTTAAAGGCCCGTTCAGTTCCATCTTTCTGCGTTACCTTATATTGCTCAGGCGTCAGCATTTCACGTATCTGTTCATCCGCAGGACGACTCCAACGGTCACTCATGCCTGGCTTATCATTTTCAGCATAAGTCGGGAGTAAGGCCTGACCCGCCAGCAGCGAAACAATGAGGGCCGGTATGACATAAAACTTCTTCATGATTATTCCTCCTTCAACATCGGTGTAGCGCGTTTACCCGGTATTACATTGCGTACAACTGCTTTAATCTTATCCTGAGTCCGATCAGGCAGACGGAACAGCATTAATATCAGGAACAACGCCAGATAATTCAAAGGCGAAAAAGTATCCGCCTTGACCAGCCAGAGGTAATGGACAACACCTCCCAGACCACAGAGATAAACCAGCTTGTGCAATCGTTTCCAACGTTTACCACCTAATCGTTTGACCATGCCGTTGGTCGATGTCACGGCAAGGGGAATCAGCATCAAAAAGACACTGAAGCCGACCGTCACGTAGGGGCGCTTAACAACATCTTCCAGAATCGCCGTCATATCAAAGCTGTGATCCAGTACGGCATAGGTCATAAAATGCAGCAGTGCATAGAAAAAACTGTAAACACCTATCATGCGCCGCAAACGCACCAGCTCATTTATCCCTGTCAACTTGCATAGCGGTGTAATGGCCAACGTCAACAGCAGCAGACGCAAGGCCCAAATTCCTGTCTGATGGGTGATTGTCTCAACAGGATTGGCACCCAGATTATCCGAACCCCCCTGCCCCACTAACAAAGCCAGCGGCGCCAGCAGTGCAATAAACAGTGCTGGTTTAACAAGCCGGGTGATTATTTGTGCGCGTGTCATCCGTTAGAATCCTGTTCAAAAGAACTTCTTCAGGTCCATGCCACTATAGAGTGGCGCAACCTGATCGGCATAACCGTTAAACATCATCGTTTCCTGTTTCAACCAATTGCCAATTCGCCGCTCTTTCTTCTGGCTCCAGCGCAGGTGATCAACGTTAGGGTTCACGTTGGAGTAAAACCCATACTCACTCGGCTGTACCTGATTCCAGGTAGAGACCGGCTGCTCCTCTGTGAAGCTGATGCGCACAATCGACTTGATACTCTTAAAGCCGTATTTCCAAGGTACCACCAGTCGTAGGGGCGCACCGTTCTGATTGGGCAGTTCTGCACCATACATACCGACAGCGAGTGTCGCCAACGGATGCATCGCCTCATCAATTCTTAGCCCTTCACGATAGGGCCACTCCAGCACACGGCGTTTCTGGCCCGGCATCCGTTCCGCATCATGCAGGGTATAGAAAGAGACATACTTGGCCTTGGAGGTTGGCTGAAAGCGTTTGAGCGCATCACCCAGAGAGAAGCCTACCCAGGGAATCACCATCGACCAAGCCTCTACACACCGCAGCCGATAGATGCGTTCCTCCAGCGTATGTGGCTGGAGGATATCCTCCAAAGTATAGGTGCCTGGTTTTTCACAAGCACCGTCGATCGTGACAGACCAGGGTGAAGTCACAAAATTCTGACTATTATCCTTCGGATCACTCTTGCGTGTGCCAAACTCATAGAAGTTGCAATAGCTGGTGGCATCATCAAAATCTGTCAGCTTCTCATCGGTACTGAAAGGGCTTTTAACCAGGGAAGGATAAGGCTTTTTTCCGGGGGCACTCTCAGCCCAGGCGTGTTTGCTCCAGGGCAGGTTGATCACCGTACTGGCAACACCCAACCCCAGCAGGCCACTATCCCGTATAAATTGACGCCGGTTCAGGTAGGTCTCCTGATCCGTAATCTCCGAGGGTTTGTAATCTTCAGGCTTTTTAATCAGCATATTATACTTCCTCTACTAGTGATTCGATGATCACCTATATGGCGATAATATGACAAAAACGAATGACGCCCACATCACCCAAAGTTAACAATTTCATAACAATGGGGAAGAAAGCGTGCTTTAAATGGATTTATCTGTTCTGACTGAGATGTCTACGCATGTGCAGTTAAAGTGCACCAGTAGCCTAAGCCAGCCGACATGACAGCGTGGTTGATGTATTGATCTCTCGTGATATATCTGATTATGAGAATTTTCAGCTCATCCTCAATACTCTTTACTACGGGTTCCTGCTTTCTTCACTACTGCCATTGAGTATCTTAAATCCGTTGCTACCAATGAGCAGTGCCACGATGACCGCGACGATAAATGGTCCGAAGATATATTCAGGGTCACGTACCACCTGCCCCGGTTCATCTGGATTACTACGCACTCGAACCAGGGTTCCTGGAGCATAGCGTTCCCTAACTCGCTGCTCTAAGGCACCCTTGGGCCCGACTTGCTGGAGGCTGGCCTCAAACGGCGCCCTATCCTGCGGTTGAACAAGCAAGCGAATGCTTAACACATACTCGTCAGACATGTGGGGATTAAGCAGAATGCTGGCTGACTTTACCTGAGCACTGTCCAGTGGCCAGCTACGCACAGTATCCAGATACCCTGAGCCACCAAAACCGATAAAATAGAACGCTAGACTGGCAGCCACGAACCAGGGAAGTGCCTTGGTCAGGCGGATTGAAAAAGGTGTCTCAACGGCTCTTCTCTGCTTCGGCATGTGGTTTAAGTCCTTCTCCTCATCTTTGCTGCATGCAAAGCGTGTTCATAACCAGTAAATCACTCACCATTAAATGACATCGCAGCCTGGATCAACAGAACAAAAGATATCGGTCAATTTTCGCACGAACATGCCCACATAATCCTGGCCAAATCTCCCACTTATTTCACGCAAGAGCTAGCAAGTTCACGCATGGACTGTCCGAAAAGTGTCATATTTGATTTAGGGACATGTTTATTACTGATTTTTACCATTGCGCAGTCCGCATATGCACCCTGGGCTGCATCAATCGGGCGCTTTGCCTCGTAAGGGAGGATTGCACATTGTCCTTCGATCGTCAGTAGTACATTGCTATCGTTGTCTAGCTTGGCCGAAACATCCTTAAGACGTCGATAATCAACCATAATCTGGTAGTACTGGGTAACAAAGAGGGTAGCCTCAGCGGTGAACATCCCAATGCAACCTGTACCTTCATACTGAGTCAGCGCGTACATAGGATGCATAAAGTAGGATCCATTCGATGCTGTAATTACCTCTGAAAGATTTTTATGCAGTTTCGCAACCCTAGTGGCAGGGTCAACTGACTTGCTCTTTATCGGTAGCGGTGCACGTGCGAATGGTCTGGATTTGGCATCATGCTGTAACCAGCTGTAGATAAAATCTGGAACCTTATCCTTCTCATGCTCATCGACCATCTTCATCGCGTCATAGAGAAGCGCACTCTTGGCATCGCCCAACAACACATCCTGTTTAGCATCCGGTCCTTGTCCATATGCCTTGTTGATGATAGCGCGGATCGGCGCATAGCCATTATTTATGTTACTGTTTTTCCACTCTGCATAGAATTTACTTGCTACAAATTTGGCTACACGTGCCCACGCCATATCACCCAAGTACGCCAAAGTGACCATGTCTGTCATAGGCGCGTCCCCCTTGAGCCAGTATTCGTTCATATTTTTTGGTGAACGCAATAAACCCAAGGCATGTCTAGCCCCGGCATTCGGTGAAGGTAGTGTAGCCACCGAACCAGACGGCCCCTTAACTTTCACCCCCTTTGATCCTTCGGCTACCAGTACCGACAGCATCTGCTTCTCAGCAGCATCCATCGTACCGTCGGAAAGTATTGCATAGGAAAGCGTGAAGGCTGCCAGCCTGTCTAACTGTTTTGAAGAGACTTCCTGAACTGCATGGAATACTGACTCGTTTACTTTAGCCTCGGCACCAGGAGGAGTGGCGGCGCAAAGCGGATTCACACTGAACATCACAGTAGCAGCCAGGCAGGCACCCGACAAGAACATTGAAGTCTTCATAAAATGGCTCTCTTAGAAAATGTGCACCACTACGTGCTTGGCCCTTGAGTTGTAGGTAGCTTATCGGATTTCGTGAAGCTCGAGGTTATACGGACGCTAAGTTAAGGCCGATAACTGGGCGGTAATAATAATCAAACTCACCAAATTATACTGGGCCGATTTGAGTCCATTGCAGGGCAGCATAATATCATCCGTTCACGCTGAAAGGGAATATTTTAGAAGTACAACTATCAATGCAGCAGGTTACACGGCTACTGTTTCAAACCGACACTTACTGTAAGTTTGAGCCGGTAATTAAACATGTGATTGTTTGTCAGTGCGATTAACAATGAAGGGTAACCATTAGACCCCTAGCCGGTTTATAGACACTGAGGCTATTACAGACGCTGTTTCAAACAAACTAACTGCGCACGTGCATCAGTAACAACCAAATACGTTTACGGATATTGTTAATTCTGACCCGCCAGCGGTATTTTTTATTACTCTTCACATGGGGATATCGAAGCTTTAGATCATTCAGCTTATCGTAGATCGACTCAACCAGCTCATCTGTCGACTTGCCCTGCCAGGATGCCAGGTCAGTCCCCTTCAGCGCCGTGTGGCTAGCGATTTTAGTCCGCTTGAGCGTATTGAAGTTGAATCCGGCATTGGCCAGTCGTTTATATTCATTGACAGTGATGCTATCAATCACCTCCCCCAGTTCCACCTTATCTTTAACCACGATATCAAGATAGATCAGGTTGTCTTTCAACTCACCAATCAGGGCCCTTGAATCCCCTTTGGATTTTTTCCACCAGGCGGTCAGCTCTTTAGCGGCTGAACCGGCTGAAGCGAGTGATTTAAGAACAGTAGGCGTAGTGATATCCATGTAATGCGTGATCCGATAATGACAATTGGCCCATCAACTTATTATTCTATCGGGCGAGTATACTACGTTGATTCCTGTGTTATGACTATATTTCCTCTTTGCTCAAACCCGGTTATTCCCTTTCATTTTGCCGGAAGATAATACACACATAAACAAAGCTGATAGGACACTCAAATTTTGTCAGTATATATTTGATCTTTAAGACAAAAATGTCAGGGCTATTTTGAGGGCGAAGTTATACTCATTATGCGCATAAATTGAAGCGCAGCTGCTCTCCGCTGGAAAGGTTTTAGTCCATAGAAACTATAAAGAGCGAGGTCGTCAATACCGGTATGACACGTATACAACTGCTCTCCCGCTTTTTCCATATGCTGCTCCCCACCTTCGATCAGATTGGTGAGCTAAAAAACAGAGAGACCTTGAAGGTCGATGTGCTCGCCGGTATTACGGTGGCACTGATTCTTGTCCCCCAATCAATGGCCTATGCGCAGCTCGCTGGCCTGCCTGCCTATTACGGCCTTTATGCCTCCTTCCTGCCACCGATGGTGGCCGCCATGTTTGGTTCATCCCGTCAGCTGGCTACCGGGCCTGTTGCCGTGGTCTCATTGATGACGGCGGCTTCCCTGGAGCCCCTTGCGGCATCCGGGAGTGAAGGTTTTCTTATCTACGCCACCCTGCTGGCCATACTCATTGGTTTATTTCAGGTGGCGCTGGGTGTGTTACGGCTCGGTGTACTGGTGGATTTTCTATCCCACCCGGTGGTTCTGGGTTTTACCAGTGCCGGTGCCATTATTATCGGCACATCACAAATCAGCAAACTGTTTGGTGTCACCGCAGAACGGGGCGAGCATCATTATGAAACCGTCTATAACGTGGTACAGGCGGCGATTGACCACACGCACTGGCCGACATTTTTTATAGCCGTTTTTTCAATTGCCCTTATGGTGGGCATAAAGCGGTGGAAGCCCCATTGGCCTGCTGTGCTAATTGCCGTGGTTGCCACTACCATTATTTCAAAAGTAAGTGGGTATGCTAAACGAGACGGCGCCATTGTGGGTGAAATTCCACAAGGGTTGCCGGCTATGGCGATACCTGAATTCAGTCTGGATATCGTAGTCGAACTAATCACCGCTGCGGTTATCATTTCCCTTATCGGCTTCATGGAGGCGATATCGATTGCCAAAGCGATGGCTGCCAAAACGCGCCAACATCTGGACGCCAATCAGGAGCTGTTTGGGCAAGGGCTATCCAATATTGTCTCCGGCCTGTTTAGCGGTTATCCCGTTTCAGGTTCATTTTCCCGGTCGGCGGTAAATATCAACGCAGGTGCACGTACCGGCTTCTCGTCGATTGTCACGGCCATTGTTGTTGGTGTCACCCTACTGTTCCTGACCCCGCTACTCTATCACCTGCCCCAGGCCACACTCGCCGCGGTTATTATTATCGCCGTGATTGGCTTGATTAAGGTAGCCCCTATCAAGCACGCCTGGAAGGTGGAGAAACATGATGGCATTGTCGCTGTTATTACCTTCGTTTTGACACTCTACATGGCCCCACACCTGGACAAAGGGATTCTGGCCGGTGTCTTTCTCTCCATGGCGTTGTTTATCTACCGCACCATGCGACCACGCTTCGCCATGGTCAGTCGTCATGCCGATGGAACCTTTCGAGACTTGAGCGTGTTTCCCGAACTGGAAACCTGCAAGAACATTGTCATTATCCGTTTTTACATGTCGCTCTATTATGCCAACGCCGGTTATTTTGAAACCAAGGTGCTGCAGGTATTTGCCGAACATCGTGATGCCAAGTACATCATCATTGATGCGGAAGGGATCAATATGGTGGATTCAACCGGCGAGATGGTATTGACCCAACTACGCGAGCGTCTTGAAGCCGCTGGCGTCATCGTGCTGGTTGCCCGTATGAAGCGTCAGTTTATGCAGAGCATGCGTAAGGCCGGCGCCATCACCACCACCGAAGATGAACGCTTCTTTTCGCGTCTGACCTTTGCTCTTGAGTATGCCTGGGATGAGATGGAGTGCGATCAGTGTGATAACACAAAAGGCTGTCCCCTGCGTATCAGTGTTGCCCGAAAGCAGTTTGATCAGCGGGAGAGTACACCGGCGATTCCCAGCCCTGTTCAGAAAGTCAGACAATTGGTGACGGAGGAGTAGTTGGAATTCGACGTTTTTCTGCTCCATATCAACTCATATAGGTGACAACCAGATAGCCTTCAGCCCGGCCACTTCCCGTATTCCGTATACTGTGGTCCACATCGGCCCGGTAGTGTGCTGAGTCCCCTCGCTTCAGGCTGCAGTGGTCAGAGTCAGATTGAATCTCCACACTCCCCTTATGCAGGGTAAACAACTCTTTGGTCCCTTCAAAATGGGCGGCACTGGTGAGTGCGGCACCGGAGGCTATACTGATCTCATAGAACTCTATACTTTTCTCCATGTTCAGCGGCGACAGAGTGCGGATACGGCACTGGTCGTCGGACCGGTAGAGATGAGAGGCATCATTGGCACGGATCACCTCAATACCCGATTGTGTCCAGGGTTCATGAACCAGCTCTCCGATAGAGATGGAGAAGGCCTGGGCAATACGGCAGGCCACAGTGAGCGTCGGATTGGCCTGCCCCCGCTCTATCTGGCTTAACATGGATCGACTGACACCGGATGCCATGGCCAATGCCTCCAGTGTCAGGCCACTCTTCTTGCGTAGCAGTTTGACCCGTTCGGAAAGCATCAATGCCGTGTTATCAGGTTCAGTTGTTTTTGAGCTCATATATTATTTCTCTAATACTGGATTATTATCTTGTATAACAGATTAACAAGTTCTACTATGTAGCACACTTATCCATTATACAGGAATAGAAGCGGAACTTACCATGGCCACCATGAAAGCCCTTGTTAAAGCCGAAGCGAAGACTGGTATCTGGTTACAGGATGTTCCTCTGCCCAAACCGGGTATAAATGATGTGCTGATCAAGATAAAGCGCACAGCCATCTGCGGCACAGACATTCATATCTACAAATGGGACAGCTGGGCGCAGAAGACCATTCCGGTCCCTATGGTAGTGGGCCATGAGTTTGTTGGTGAGATCGTAGAGGTCGGCAGTAATGTCATCGATTTCAAACCCGGCCAGATAGTCTCAGGCGAAGGGCATGTGGTATGCGGCCGCTGTCGCAACTGCATGGCGGGGCGTCGTCATCTTTGCGCGCATACCAGTGGTGTTGGGGTCAATCGCACGGGCTCGTTTGCAGAATACCTGGTGCTACCCATGTCAAATGTCTGGGAGCACCGACCCGGCATAGACCTGGATGTGGCGTCAATTTTTGATCCATTCGGAAACGCGGTACACACCGCATTGCAGTTTGATCTGCTGGGTGAGGATGTATTGATCACTGGCGCGGGGCCGATTGGCGCGATGGCGGCAGCGGTCTGCAAACATGCCGGCGCGCGACACGTGGTGATTACCGATGT
>JAPHUG010000134.1 GCA_026197195.1 Sedimenticola sp. | reverse complement strand
CAGTAGCCAGTTAAATATAATCGGCGAAACTAAGCATGTAGAGCCAAAGGCGGAGTGCTTGCGGACGGGGGTTCGATTCCCCCCGCCTCCACCAAAAACGAAACCCCAACTGTTTCTAGTTGGGGTTTTTTATTGCCAGCTTCCCGCGTTACAGATCAACTCTTCAGAGTGTCAGCTCAAGAGCTTACCAACTTCACCCCGTCTAACTATCAAAGACAGGGCTTTCAGTGAGTTTTTTAGGAAGGCAGCCCGACGGACGTCTGTTAATAGATGGCGCAGCGCTTGACAGGCTGTTGCTCAAACACATAAATAGAGATGAGGGGTCGGAGTCGTCAAAGACGAATCCGACCCCTAAGTATTTAGTGATTGATATTTATTCAGAATGATTCTCCAGTATATTTCAGTTGAAAATGTCCCATTTTGGGACTACCATTAACCTCATGAGAATCATTGCCTTATCGACACTGAAAGCTTTCTGGGAAGAGCACTCAGAGTACATAGACGCTAAAGAGCCAACGCTCGCCTGGTATCGGAATGCCTTAGTGGCCGACTGGAGCGCACCTGCCGATGTTAAGCAGGACTTCAGAAATGCCAGCATACTCAAAGATGGGCGTGTGGTTTTCAATATTGCGGGTAATAAGTACCGTTTGGTCGTGTGGATCAACTACGCCTATCGCGTGGTCTATATCCGATTCCTCGGTACCCATGCGCAATACGACAATATTGATGTACAAACTATTTAATTGCCGGAGGAAAAATAATGGACATCAAACCGATTAAAACTGATGCCGACTACCGAGCGGCATTAAAAGAAATTGAAAGCCTGATGATGGCTGGACCTGACACCCCCGAAGGTGAAAAGCTGGATGTAATGGTCACGCTTATCGAAGCTTATGAGGCCAAACATTTCCCTATGGATTTGCCTGATCCTGTTGAAGCCATCAAGTTCGAGATGGAGCGCAAAGGATTAACAGTGAAAGACCTCGAGCCCATGATTGGTAAAAGCAACCGAGTCTATGAGATTCTCAATCATAAACGATCGCTCACACTAAAAATGATCTGGAAGCTGCATGAAGGCTTGGGTATTCCAGCTGAATCCTTGATCAAACCACCTCAAGCGCATGCTTAAGACTGATGGATTTCAAAGCACAGCCGAGATTGACGCTCGGCTCGCAGAGCTTGAGCGGGAGAAAAGGCAGCTTCTAGCTCTCAGAGAGCAACGCCAGCAACCCTCACCAAATACATCAGACTCGCACCTATTTTCACCAGAACAAAAGATTGCCATCTTCAGAGGGCTGTTTAAAGGCCGAACCGATATTTTTGCAACCCGATGGCAAAACAAGCAAGGTCGCAGTGGTTACTCTGTTGCCTGCAATAACGAGTGGGTACAAGGAATCTGTCACAAGCCACACATCAAATGTCAGGACTGC
The DNA here is from genome assembly GCA_026197195.1 of Sedimenticola sp. Classification (GTDB taxonomy): domain Bacteria; phylum Pseudomonadota; class Gammaproteobacteria; order Chromatiales; family Chromatiaceae; genus Sedimenticola. Next base: position 2,487 of record JAPHUG010000134.1, on the reverse strand, counting down.
AATCACCGTCAGTTCACAGAGTTAAATGACCAGATTATTTATCGCCACTTAGCCGGGCAGCAAGTAGTTGGCCTTTATCCTTTGATGCAGGACAACACTTGCTACTTCCTTGCCGCTGACTTTGATAAAGGCCAATGGCAAGAAGAAGTGAAAGCAATGTCTAAGGCTTGCCAGAACTTTGGAATACCACATGCCATTGAAATTTCTCGCTCCGGCAATGGCGCGCATCTTTGGATTTTTTTCAACGAGAAAGTACCAGCCAAAGAAGCCAGGTTATTGGGGTTTGACCTGCTCGACAAAGCAATGGATTTTTATCCTAACCTATCGTTCGACTCTTATGATCGCCTTTTCCCCAATCAGGATATTTTACCCGAGGGAGGATTTGGTAATTTAATCGCACTGCCTCTGCAAAAAGAAGCTCGCCTGTCTGGCAATAGCTCCTTTGTTGATAAGGATCTTAATGTCATCCAGGACCAATGGCAGCACCTGGCTAATATAGAGTCTGTTTCACACAGTACACTGACAAAGCTACTGACACAGATTTCACCAAACTCAGCATTATTTAAAGAACAAGAGGTTATGGAGAATCGTCCACCCTGGGAAATGACCGCCAAGGCAAAACCTCTGTTATTGGAAAATCCACCGAAAATGATATCCGTCACTCTCGCAAATCATGTTTATTTTGATTTAAGTGAGGTACCAAGCGCATTAGCAGCAAGGTTAAGGCGACTCGCCAGCTTTTCTAATCCCGTGTTCTTTAAGACACAAGCGTTACGATTTTCAACCCATGGTATTCCGCGATTTATCTCCTGCGCCCGAATTGAGCAAGGCTACTTGGCAATACCTCGCGGCTGCTTAGATGAAGCGTTAGAGTTATTGGCTGAGAATAAAATAGAAGCTCAAATAGATGATCAACGTGAAAGTGGCACTAAACTTAAAGCCACGAAGTCACTCGTCAAACTCAGAAAGAATCAACAAGCTGCAGTGCGAGTCATGAGCAAGCACGATGCTGGCATTCTTCATGCGCCGACTGCATTTGGTAAAACAGTTACCGCTATTGGCATGATTATAAAACGCAAAGCCAATACACTAGTTTTGGTTCACAGTAGACAACTGCTCGACCAATGGAGAGAGCGATTAAAATCGTTTTTGCCTGGTGTGGATGTAGGTATCATCGGTGGTGGCAAGAAAAAACCAACGGGTGTCGTCGACATCGCAACCTATCAAAGTCTAATCAACAAAAAGGACAACACCGTATTAGAGATCGTTCAAGATTATGGACATGTGATCGTTGATGAATGTCATCATGTTTCAGCACCACGCTTTGAAATGGTGTTAAACGAAGTTCGAGCCAAATATGTACTCGGCTTGACCGCCACCCCCGAACGACAGGATGGCCACCAGAAAATCATCTTTATGGCAGCAGGGCCTATTCGTCACAAAGTTAAAAGCACCACTGAAGATAAATTTGAGCAACAAGTCGTTGTTCATCAACTCTATGACGCCCCTCCAAGACAGTTAATCAATTCAGAAGAGCGACCGAAAGTTTCTGACGCTTATCGTTGGATTATGGAAAATGATGGACGAACACGCAGAATCATCGAAGATGTTCTCGCCTGCATTCAGCAATCTAAACACCCAATAGTGTTAACAGAACGTAGAGAACATGCAGAGACGATCAATGCTATGCTGCTCGACAAAGAGGTCGACTCGGTCGTTTTAAAAGGCGCAATGCGCGCGTCTGAACGTAAGGCCGTGGAGGAACAGCTACCCACCGCGCAAGTTGTCGTTGCCACTGGTAAGTATGTCGGTGAAGGTTTTGATCTGCCAAGACTAGACACGCTTTTCTTAGCCATGCCTATTGCATGGAAAGGTTCACTAGCTCAGTATGCCGGACGTATTCACCGAGAGTCGGATGGCAAAGACTGTGTCACCATTTACGATTATGTCGATTGCTCGCTCCCTATGTTGCAACGAATGTTCAACAAACGGGAAAAAAGTTATAAGTCCATGGGGTACCAGATATCGTTTAATGATGAAGCGCCAGAGCACAGCCAATTGTCAACCGAGTTTCTGCTAGCTTCTGACAAACAGGTACCGAAGCTCCTGCGTAAGCATAAACCCGCATTAGCTTACTGAAGCAATTGAGGGACTAATTCAGTTCCTATTGTGGGAACCAAACCCGCACCCCGTCCCACCACCAATTAGAAGGGCTTGGATATTCTCCAGGCCCTTTTTCTTTGCGCTAAAGCCCACGTGGCGCGGCACTTCGGCCTTATGCCCTGCGGGTAACTTCCTCCAAAAACTCACCAAAACCGGCATTTATGCCCTCAAAGCTGGCTCATTTCTCTGTTTTGCCTGCGGGTAGTCTCGGGGTGAAACCCTGTATTTATGCGACTTTGTGGGGTGAGGGTTTGCAGTTCGCTATGCCTACCATAAATAACTGGACTGGCAAATGTTTGACTAATGTACTAACATTGCGTCAGT
>JAPHUG010000369.1 GCA_026197195.1 Sedimenticola sp. | reverse complement strand
CATCACAGTCAGTTCGCTTTACCATAAAGTGGCGGAGTCGGCGATGCCGACTCCGACACATGTTGAAAAGAGAACAGAACGAGGTACCCCACCGCTGTGCGACTTCCACACCACCGAGTATCGCAGCCGGGTACGGAATAAGGCGCGTATCTGTTTGAGCCGCCTGAGCGGCGAGTTATACGCGCCCCGTGCCTGGCGAGAAACGCAGGGAACCCCGAAAGGGTGGTGTGGTGGAGCGAGGGTTTTGGTTACTTTTACCCCTAAAAGTAACCCGGCGAAGGGGGTCGGGACCCCCATTAAAACAATCGCGAAGCGACACAAGAAGAATTCACTCAACCAACCGCATACAAAATCTGTTTCACACGGCCTTCGGCCTTTGCGAGGTACTGACAGCAGCATTCAAAGAGAATCTGAATGCTGCTGTTATCCAGTTAATGCCCGCTGTAAATGTCCGAAATGATCTGGCTATTGTGTTCAACAATCAGTTTTCTTTTGGTCTTCAGTGTCGGTGTCAGATAGCCGTTTTCAACACTCCAGGCTTCACTGAGTAGTACCGCTTTGCGGACCTGGGCATAGCCCGGGAAGTCCCTAATCTGCTGACTGATTCGGTGATGAACATGTTCCATCACCTTCTCATGTTTATAGGTTTCCGGTGCTCCCGGGTCCAGCCCGAGTCCTTCGGTGAAATTTTTCCAGTGCTCGACTTCCGGCACAATCAGTGCGGATAGAAATGGCTTGCCCTCGCCAATGATCAGTACCTGTTCGAACAGGGCGTCCATCGCGATGGCAATCTCCATATCCGCGGGAGAGACTTTTTCACCGTTGGCAAGAACGATGATGTCCTTGATGCGTCCAGTGATAAAGACATGGCCTTTGTCATCTATCTGCGCCACATCACCGGTATGGAACCAGCCATCCGGGTCAATCACCCGTTCGGTCTCCGCCTGGTTATTCCAGAACCCCAGCATGACGGCAGCGCCTTTGGCCAGCAGTTCACCGTTGTCGGCAAGCTTAAGTTCAGTACTGGGCAGCGCCAGTCCCACACTCTCGGGGATGTTGTCATCGATGCGGCTGACGGCCAGTACCGGGCTGGTCTCCGTCAGGCCATAACCCTGTAGTACGGGTACGCCGACGGCAAGAAAGGTTTTAGCGACTTCCGGAGGTAGTGGTGCACCACCACTGATGGCCGTCTTTAAACGGCCACCCAGTTTTTCGACGATCTTGCTGGCAACCAGTTTATTTAGCAGGGGCCAGAGCAGCAGAGAGGGTGACCAGTTTCCGCGGCCCTGAAGGTGCTGGAAGCGTTTCCAGCCCACATCCACTGTCAGATTGAACAGCTTGCGGGCAATCGCGGGTTTGGCCTCCAGCCCTTCCTGGATCTTGGCATAAACGCGCTCATAGATACGGGGCACACTGATCATGAAGGTAGGGCGTATCACCAACAGGTCTTCGGCCAGTTGCAGGATGGATCGTGCATAGGCAACAGGGATGCCTGCCATCATGGGCAGGTAGTAGCCACCGGTCCGCTCCAGCATATGTGAAAGCGGCAGGAACGAGAGCAGGATGTCGTCGTCATTGATGGTGGTGGTCTGCAATGCCTCGTGAGTGTTGCTGAGTATATTGTGGTGGCTTAGCATCACCCCTTTGGGATGACCAGTGGTGCCGGAAGTGTAGACAATGGAACAGAGGGCGTGGGGGTCGATGTTATCAACCACGCTGTATTCGCCAGCCGTTTTTGGTAGCCACTCGTTTAGTTGTCTGACCCGGTCATCATGGGCCATGCCATCCAGTGATTCGATTGAAACAATACGGTGAATCGTGGTGAGTTCCTCGCGGACCGGTTCGAGACTCTGCCACTGTTCCCGGCCGAGAATCACCAATAGCTTGATGCCGGCCGCTTCCGCAATATATGAGACATTGCCACCGCGATCATTGTAGAACAGGGGGACGCTGACCAGACCAAGTCCCAATGCGGCTTGATCAAACATGACCCACTCGCGTCGGTTGGACATCATAATGCCCACGCGATCACCGCGCTTCAGTCCTTCCTGTTCGAATGCTGCCTGCCAGCGGGCGGTCTCCCGTCCCATTTCGGCCCAACTGCTGTCGCACCAGACCGCTTGGTCAGGATCGTAATAGCGATACGCGATGCGATCGGCGCTGCGTTGAATGCGGGTCTGAAACAGCCCCGCTAACGTTACTGCCTCGTCCAGGGAGATGATTTCCTGGTTGGCTTTCATAGTGCTCTCCTCTCTCGAAGTG
>JAPHUG010000261.1 GCA_026197195.1 Sedimenticola sp. | reverse complement strand
GTTGCAGAAGCGGGCCCAGGAGTCTGGACTTTCAATTGTTTATCTGAATCTGGTGGGCGGTCAGGATGAGCTGGTGTTTGATGGTGGATCCTTTGTTGTTTCGGCAGAGGGAAAGCTCGTCCAGCGCGCGGCGTTTTATAAAGAGGCTCAACCGGTTGTTGAATTCAAACGGCAGAATGGGGTCATGGTACCTGTCCCTGCGACGATCAGTCCGGTATTACAGGAAGATGAGGCCGTTTATCGTGCGCTGGTGACCGGGGTCCGGGATTATGTTTTAAAGAATGGTTTCAAGGGTGCGGTGCTGGGTTTGTCTGGTGGCATTGATTCTGCCCTGACCCTCGCTATTGCCGTTGATGCGCTGGGTCCTGACCAGGTGGAAGTGGTGCTGATGCCATCCCGCTATACCGCTGATATGAGTAATGAAGATGCGGTGCAGGAAGCCGTAGCCCTGGGTGTGAAGCACCAGACGATACCTATTGAACCGGCATTCAACACTTTTCTTGACATGTTGTCGGACACGTTTGCCGGCACTGAAAGAGATACCACAGAAGAGAATATCCAGGCCCGTTGCCGCGGGGTGTTGCTGATGGCGATCAGTAACAAAACGGGTAAGATCCTGTTGACCACCGGTAACAAGAGTGAAATGTCGGTCGGTTATGCCACCCTCTACGGTGATATGGCGGGAGGCTTTGCACCGATCAAGGATGTCCCCAAACTGTTGGTTTATCGGCTGTCAGAATACCGGAACCTGACGGGTGAAGTGATCCCCCGGCGTGTGATTGAGCGTCCCCCCTCAGCCGAGCTTGCCCCTGATCAGAAGGACTCTGATAGCCTTCCGCCCTATGAAGTGCTTGATCCTATCCTGGCGCGTTATATAGAGCAGGATCAGGGTATCGATGAGATCGTGGCTGCCGGCTTCAGTGAAGATGCGGTGAGGCAGGTCGTGAGATTGGTTGACCGCAATGAGTATAAACGCCGACAGGCGCCGCCTGGTGTGAAGATTACCCAGCGTGCTTTTGGTCGGGATAGACGTTATCCATTAACCAATGGATTTTGAAATCAGATCTAAACCGTACAAGATTGATGCTATTTTTTTGCTGGGGCGCTAATTTCCGGTAATATGTGGGATTATCTTGTTAGATAGCCGCTATCTGTTGCGGTCAGGTGACAATAGGAGCCAAGCAAAAATGAAAAAAGTCGACGCGATTATCAAACCTTTTAAACTGGACGATGTGCGAGAGGCACTCTCCGCTGTCGGTATTACCGGTATGACCGCCAGTGAAGTGAAAGGGTTCGGTCGGCAGAAAGGCCATACTGAGCTCTACCGTGGTGCAGAGTATGTGGTTGATTTCCTTCCCAAGGTCAAGATTGAAGTGGTCATTAATGAAGGCCAGCTTGACGAATGTATCGAAGCGATTACCAATGCCGCCCGTACCGGCAAGATTGGTGATGGTAAAATCTTTGTGACCTCAATCGAGAAAGTGGTGCGGATACGTACCGGCGAGGAAGACGAGACCGCGATCTAGCGGATCGGTTGAACCAAAAAAAGGGCGCCCAATCCAGGCGCCCTTTTTTTATATCGGTGTCGGTGTATCAGTTTTCGTCCAGTTCAAAGTAATCCCAGACGGCCTGTCCAAGCGACTTCTCTTCGTCATATTCCGTTTCTGCGACATCCAGCGCACCATTCTGTTCATTCATGGCAAGTACACGTTTCGCATCACTGGACAGATCGTCCATCCCCAGTTTGTCGTAGGCCGCGATCATGATCTCCAGGGCATCTCTGACGGCCGGGGTTCGCTGGTATTTCTCTACCACGGTAACGCAACGATTGGCTGCAGCAAGATAGGCGCCCCTTTTCATGTAATAGCGGGCGACATGAACCTCGTGACTAGCCAGATTGTTACGCAGATAGAACATCCGTTTACGGGCGTCTTCGGCATACTGACTCTCCGGGAAGCGCCTTACCAGCTCGGCAAAATCATTGAACGAGTCAATGGTGGAGCCTGGGTCGCGTTGAGAGGTATCGGTTGGTATAAAGCGAGTGATAAAGCTCAGATTGCGATTGAAGTTAACAATGCCTTTCAGATAGTAGGCGTAGTCGACATGGGGGTTGCGAGGATGCAGCCTGATAAACCGGTCGGCAGCGGCGAGGGCTGCTTCATGGTTGCTGTCTTTGTAGTAGGCGTAGGCCACATCAAGCTGGGCCTGCATGGCGTAGCGACCGAACGGATAACGTGATTCCAGGCCTTCGAAATATTTGATAGCCGTTTCGTAATCACC
>JAPHUG010000463.1 GCA_026197195.1 Sedimenticola sp. | reverse complement strand
TTCACTTACCTTCTGATCAAACTCATCCTGAGTAATCTCACCCTGCTCCAATCGACGCTTCAGGGATTTTTCCAAAAGAGAGCGGTTAACTGGATTTCTCCCTTTCATTTTTGCCCAGCTTATACCCAGCGCAATACCCCCCAGAGCCGTTCCCCAAAACACCAACATAGCCCAAAAACCAAATTCAGAAGTTTCCATATAGCGTTTCACTGTCAAAAAAGAGAGGGCTCAACTATAACTCAGGTGTGGCAGATGGCTTGAAAAGAAACCGCAGGCTATCTGCCCGTTTATTCTCTCTTTATAGCCCAGTCGCACAAGGAAAGAAATAAAATCTCAAAAATGTACGTTATATATCTTTATATTCAATAAGTTATCGCCTTCTTTAGATCTGGAATAAAACGCTTTTCTCTGATAGTGTGTAAGGAATATTGTGTATACTGAGGCAATAGGCTTATCGCCTTTTTGGTTATAGGGTATTCAACAGATGAAGAGACTATTCCGCATCCTGCTCATTGGATTTGCTGCTCACGCCCTTTTGACTGGCTGTGCGACCCATAAACTTAAAACACAATCCGCCCAGTCAAAAGTACACTACAAACGCATACAGGGTGATCTGACTAGAGCTGACCTGACAGAAATCAACCGTAGCTGGAACCTGTTTGTTAAGTATAAACCCGACAGTTTGAGAGATCATTGGCAGTCCCCCACTGAAACCATAAAACTTCGTACCGGTGATTGTGAAGACATCAGCATTGCCAAGATGCTAGACCCCGCCATACGCAAATCAATACCTGCAGATCAGCTCAGATTAAGTTATGTGCATACGCCACAGGGCGAGCCGCACATGGTGCTGATCATCGGACTGGGATCCGAGGCCTTCGTACTGGACAACCTGTTTGACAATATCAAAACCCTGGCAGAATCTGGCTATGAGCCTGTCTATCAACTGGATGCCGATGGACGCGTCTATCGGGATGACATCTGGCTGCGGTCCCATCCACGATTTGAAAAGTTTGAAATGATTCTTTCTGAATTAAAATAGCGTTCGGCCTGGTATCCGCAACCATTTGTACGCGCCCACATAAAAACGACCTTAAAGCAGGTAGAGACAATATACACAAGTTGTTACAAATAAGGCTATTAATTCACATTACATTATCATTCGGTGAGTTAAAATAGAGGAAAGAAACAAGCAACAAGAACTCAAGGAAGCGATGAAAATTTTTATCCCCTACGTACCCTCAGGCATACAGCGGAATGAATTGCTGGCAATTGCCCGGTCTGCTGTTAAACCGGCCTGGTTTGCCCCCTTCAAAAAATCGGGAACTATAGCCAAGTGCAATGTCATTCGGATACTGGATGTAGATACCGGCGGTGTTGAGTATCATGGTCTTATTGACGTCTTTCCTGAAAATATTGCCGACAAGGTTATCAAACGATTAAACGGGAAAGAGTACAACGGGCAAAAAATCTCCGCACGCACCTGGGTAGACCGTACCCTGATCATCGGTGGAAAAAAGAACCTTCCGGAAGGGGTTGATGCCTGCAAACGACGGCGCAACCTTGAAATATCGGTCGCTTGATCTGAAATCAGGATGAGCAACTTAAACTGATCCAGCCAGCCCAGTCTGGTACATCTTCAGCGTATCGCTGGTGGTCTGGCTGTTCTTCAAAGGGATTTCTCAGTACGCTCAGCAATTCATTAACCGGCTGATAATTGCCCTCCTGAGCTTCCCGTATCACTTCCTCAGCCATGTAGTTGCGTAAGATATATTTTGGGTTAACCGACCGCATCTGCATCTGCCGAATAGGAAGAGTGGCGGCCTCCTGTTTAATTCGCTGCTCATAACGTGTGAGCCACTGATTCAGGCCCTGCCTGTCTGACACGAGCGGCTGCAGGCTATCAAGCATCTCTTCCAAACCCTCAAAGTCACAAAGCGCCCTGAAAAAGCGGGTCATATCCACCTTGTGCTGTGTCATAAGGCGACAGAGATCATCAATCAGTTTCAAGTCTTCGGCTGCTTCTGCCAGAAGCCCCAGGCGCGAGCGCATACGCTTGAGATAGTAAGCTTGATACTGCTCAGGAAAACGATCAAGTTCAGATTCCAGGGCCTCACGAGGAATCAGTGGTAACAGCGCCTGTGCCAGACAAGAGAGATTCCAGTGCACTATCCCAGGCTGTTGATCAAAGGCATAACGTCCCTGTTGATCGGTATGATTACTAATATGCCCCGGTTGATACGCATCCATAAAGGTATAGGGCCCATAATCGAAAGTCTCCCCAAGGATCGACATGTTATCGGTATTTAAAACACCGTGAACAAATCCATAGCTTTGCCATAGAGCAACCAGGGCCGCACTACGCGAAACAATCTCCTGAAACATGGCAAGGTAGGGGTTATCCGCTGTTTTGGCCGATTCAAAATAGCGATCAATGCAGTAGTCTGCCAATCGCTTCAGGTCATCGGGACGACCACGATAAAAGAAGTGCTCAAAATGGCCAAAACGTATATGGCAGTGACTCACTCTCAACAGTGCCGCACAGGACTCTATCTGTTCCCGAAACACCTGCTCCTCACTGCCCACCAGACAGAGGCCTCGGGTCGTCGGTATACCCAAGCCCTGCATCGCCTCTCCTGCGAGGTATTCCCTTATGCTTGAGCGCAAAACAGCACGACCATCTCCACTGCGTGAATAGGCCGTTCGTCCAGCCCCTTTGAGGTGCAGGTCCCATCGCTCACCTGACTGATTGACCACCTCACCCAGCAGCAGACCACGCCCATCACCAAGATCAGGGTTGTAGACACCGAACTGATGACCCGTGTATTTCATGGCAATACTTTCAGCACCTGGCAGTGTGGCATGCCCGCCAAAAAAATGAGCCAATGACTCGTCATCCAGTTTTTCCGGATCCAGATCAAGCAGACGGGCCACTTCAGGATTGACACTGATCAGGTGAGTTGCTTCCAGTGGGCTGGGGTCAATGCGCTGATAAAAATACTCGGGCAACCGGGTATAGCTGTTATCAAAATTCAGATTGTCCAGTGTACGCCTTGTTTCTGACATGGGATGACCGGTATAAGTTGACATCTTTATAACCTACCATTATCGTCGGTTATTATCAGCCCACAAATCGTGGGCATTTTTTGGAACCTGGAAAACGTAGTATGAAAATAACCATAATCAGTGGCAGTCACCGCACCCCCTCCCAAAGCATGAAGGTAGCGGAACATATCAAGCAAAGCCTACTCGCATCAGACCACTGCGATGAGGCTGAAATATTCAGCCTGGCAGCTAATCCTTTGCCACTCTGGGATCAGAGTATCTGGGAAGGCGATCCAGAGTGGAAAGAGACCCTGAAGCCGATGCAGACGCTATTTCAAAGCAGTGATGCCTTCGTAGTGATCTCACCTGAGTGGCACGGCCAGGTTCCAGCCGGCCTGAAGAATCTGTTTCTACTCTGCAGTAAAGCCGAGGTTGGCCACAAGCCTGCACTGATTGTCACCGTCTCATCGGGTGATGGCGGCGCCTATCCCGTAGCTGAACTGCGTATGAGCAGCTATAAAAACAACCGACTCTGCTATATTCCGGAGCAGGTCATTGTCAGAAACGTAGAGAGCGTTCTTAACCCTGATCCAGCAGATAATAATCCTGATGCCGATGGTTATTTCAGAGAGCGGATAACCTGGTCACTGGAGATATTGACCCATTACGCTTCTGCACTGGCACAGGTGCGTAGTAGCGGAATTACCGAACATAAAAAGTTTGGCAACGGCATGTAACCTGTGAATCAACACGGAAAACCTAAGATGAGCCTACCAGACAAAAGTGCAGTTGCGACCTATCTACAAAGCCTTCAGCAGCAGATCTGTGACACCCTGGAGAAAGAGGATGGCGCGGCCAGGTTTGAAACCGAAGAGTGGGAGCGTGATGGCGAACATGGACTTGGCGGTGGCGGTATTACCCGTGTGCTTACCGACGGAGCGATCATTGAACAGGGTGGCGTGAACTTCTCCCATGTAACCGGATCCAGCCTGCCCCCTTCAGCCACGGCTCATCGACCTGAACTGGCAGGTCGGGCCTTTGAAGCAATGGGCCTTTCGCTGGTCATTCACCCGCTGAACCCCTATATCCCAACCTCACATATGAATGTGCGCTTTTTTATTGCCGAGCGGGAAGATGAACCCCCGATCTGGTGGTTTGGAGGGGGCTTTGATCTTACCCCCTACTATGGAGATGATCAGGATTGTCATCACTGGCACCAGGTTGCATTTAACGCCTGCCAGGGTTTTGGTGAAGAGAGTTATCCACGGTTTAAGCAATGGTGTGATGATTATTTCTATCTGCGTCATCGGGATGAGCCACGGGGTATTGGCGGACTCTTTTTTGATGATCTGAACGAATGGGGATTTGAAACCTGCTTTCGATTTATGCAGAGCGTTGGTGATCACTACATTCCCGCTTACCTGCCGATTATCCAGCACCAAAAAGATCACCCTTATAGCGACCGGCAACGTGACTTTCAACTCTATCGCCGTGGACGTTATGTAGAGTTCAACCTGGTGTTTGATCGTGGCACGCTGTTTGGCTTACAGAGTGGAGGCCGAACAGAATCCATCCTGATGTCTTTACCTCCCCTGGTCAAATGGCGTTATAACTGGCAGCCTGAGGCCGGTAGTGAAGAGGCCCGGCTATATGAGCATTACCTGCAACCCAAAGCGTGGCTAACACTCTGACGGATTGAGTAAACACAACATTATCGAGGCTTAGTGTGGATAAAAAGTTTTGGCATGATCGATGGGAAGGTAACCAGATTGGTTTTCATCAGGAAGCGATCAATCACTACCTGCAACAATACTGGTCGACCCTTCATCAACCCGCAGATACACGCGTCTTTGTGCCGCTCTGCGGAAAAAGCCGGGATATGCTCTGGCTACTTGAACAGGGCTATCAGGTTCTGGGTATTGAGCTGAGTCCCATTGCCGTCGAAGCCTTTTTTCAAGAAAACCACCTTAAACCAGTAATCTCCAAACAGAATGGGCTCGAACAGTGGTCTTGCGATGAACTGGTGATCATGTGTGGCGATTTCTTTTCACTGACACCCGAAAGTGTTGCTGATTGCCAGAGCATTTATGACCGCGCCTCGCTCATTGCCATGCCACCCGCCATGCGGCCGGCCTATGCTGAAAAAATGCACCAGCTCTTTCCTGTGCCCCGCCCCACCTTGTTGATATCCATGACCTACCCTCAGGACGAGATGAAGGGCCCACCCTTTTCAGTGACCGATGAGGAGGTTCAATCCTTCTATTCAGCACACAATGACATTCATACGTTACTGACTGAAGATATTCTTGAGCAGAACCCTCGTTTTAAAGAGCGAGGTCTTTCGCAGCTGTCCGAGACGGTTTACCGGTTAACCCCAAAAACCTATAGGTCGAATCAGGATCAGCGCCTCACCCTAAAGCACCTCTGATTGATTCCAGGCTGAGAGTAGGCTGTGGATGAACTGTTTCGGGCCAAGCACTCATCCTGACTACGGGATAGTGTCGATCAACTTATAATCAGCAGAAAATCATCCAATTCACCATTGATCCTGCGACGATCTCTCTGCGCAAATAAACCCGCACGCTCCCGCTCCTGCTTTGTTGCACACTGAATACAGTGCGTTGAACCCGGAACAATCTTCAATCGGGCCTTGGGAATTAATCCGCCACAGGCTTCACAGGCCTTTTCTTTAGCAACCGCAGGGCCTTCAGAGACACAACCCTGTGCTCGAATACGCATCACCGAGGTTAACACCTGATCCTCAATAAACTTGTCCGCCATATCCGCTATATCCATCACATAATCCTCCTTAGTTTTTAATGGGCTATGCCCCGATGTATCGCTTACGTTTCGCCGCTTTTACCTTGGTCAGATCAACAAGAATCAAACCATCTACGCAATCCGAAAATTGAGTATCAACGCCAAACCCAAGAAATTGCACCCCACCCGATTCACACAGATCGGTATACTGTTTGTAGAGCGTTGGTACCGTCAGGTTAAACAGTGACAGCTGATGCTTAAGCTCCTGGTAATCGGCTTTGGCATCATCGCCGACGAATATCCGCTGGCACTCTTGTTCTGCACCTTGACTAAGTCGATAGGGATTATAGGATTCTGCCAACCCCAAATGACTGCCATAGTAGTGACGGAAGTAGTAGACGATAAGATCACGGGCATGTGCGGGGTAACGCGCACTCAGGCTCACGGGCCCAAACAGATAGCGCACATCAGGATGATGTCGCACATAGGCACCTAGGCCTTGCCAGAGATAATCCAGCGCCCGCGATCCCCAGAATGCAGGCTGAACAAAACTTCGGCCCAATTCGAGGCCCTGCATGCAATAGTGGGTAAATGAATCATCCAGCCGAAACAGTGATGCGCTGTAGAGACCATCCAGCCCTTTTGCATTGACAATTGAACGGGTCTCGCCAAAGCGGTAAGCACCGGCTATCTCCAGGGCTGCATCATCCCAAAGCACAAGGTGTTTGTAATATTGATCATAGGTATCAACATCTCGCCGCAGCCCGGTCCCCTCCCCTACTTTACGAAAACTCAATTCGCGAAGCCGACCTATCTCACGGATAAAGCTGGAATCAGCCTTCCAGTCTGATAGAAAAATCTGCTTTCCATCCGTTGTTTCCCCCAGTGGTTCGGCTTGACGCAATTCACTTTTAAGTGCCTGCCGGGATTCTGGATGCGCAATACTCTTCTCTGTGGCAAAGATACCGGCCCTGTCCTGCCCTATACGGTACAGATGCTTGCGAAGCATCTTGACCAACGCCTTGTGATTGATACCTGATTCATTAATGGCGTGGAGTGGTATCGCTTCGCCAATTCGGAATCCTATGGTGTTTTTTCGTTGGCGAAACATCTCTCTGACCAATAGCAGTGCAGCCAATGGCTTTGAGAACATAGAAACGCCATAGAAGAGCGGTGAATTCTTCGCATCAATATAAACTGGAACAATAGGTGATGATGTGCGCTTGGCAAACTGCAAAAAGCCCGGCTTCCATTTCACATCCCGGACACCTGTTGGACGTAACCGGGAGACCTCACCCGCAGGAAATACAATAACCGCCTGCTCGCCATGCAAGGCATCGTAAATTCGCTTGATATTTGACTTGGGAGATATCCCACCAAGGTTGTCTACGGGAAGCAGCAGTTCATCCAGAGGCTTTAACGAAGAGAGAAGATCATTGGCGATCACCCGTATATCTTTTCGTACCCTGCCGATCATAAGAATCAGCGCCAGAGCATCCAGCGCACCCAGAGGATGATTGGCAACAATCACCACCCGACCGGTGGAGGGAATATTTTCCAGCTCCTTGCTGATCAGTGAGTAATCAAGATCAAAGTACTCCAGTACTTTTTCGATAAAATCAAGTCCCTTGATCCCTTCATGCTGCACCAGAAAATTGTTTATCTCCCGCTCGTTAAACAGCAGCCTTAGAAACCGCACGAGCGGCTGAGCAACCACTCTGGGCTTGGTCTCAAAAAAACCGGGAAATCGATCTGTGATGACCTGTTCAACATTCAGCATGTCGCTTCTCCACAACTTGGTTGGGTGAAGCGTACTGTCTGTTTATGACGCGGAATTTACCGATCTATTAACGAACGATGACAGTGAATCAGCTAATCATCTTCTCTTCTTACGGAGAGTAGTGGTTTCTCATCCACTGCAATACTCAGGGTAACGATCATCGGCCTGCAGCAGACCTGACAATCTTCAGTATACTCTTGATCAGCTACTGAGCAGTCCAGCAACAGACTGATAAGCTCGCCACAGTAGGGACACTGTAGGGTCTGCTCCTGAATCAGCTCCATAGCAGATACGGTGCACTATCGAGACTGAACGACGACATCCGTCGTGACAGAATTGGCGATAAAACAGTAATCATGGGCTTTGTGGTGCAGGGAATCCAGTGCTTCAGACGTTGGGACGCTCTCCCCAACGAATATAATCTCGGGCTTTAATGTCACTGAGAGCATCGCCGTCTTGCCCTTATCATTTAGTCCCATAATACCGACCGCATCATCCACATAGGAATCGACCACATAACCTTGTTGTGCCGCCAGAGCCAGAAAAAACAGCATATGGCAACTGGAGAGTGACGCCACGAAGGCCTCTTCAGGATCAACATTGGCCTCAACCGACAAGGGTACTGGCACCACGTGGGGCGAGGAAGATGCAGGTACTGTCACCCCCCCATCAAATTCCCAAACATGCCCTCTGCTGTATTTATTGTCAGTGAATGGTTCCTCACCGCGTTTCCAGGTGACACGAGCAGTATAGGTGGACATGATCATCTCCTTATTATGGAACAAGCCAGAAAGCTATCACTACTTTTACACGTCTTCTCTCTTTAGAGTTGAGGGTCTTGTGAGTAGGTAACTTGCAACTATCAGCATCACCACGCCTATCAGTACAATGAGCTGCCATGACATTAAACTGAATATGACGAGATAACCCAGACTGGCCATCATACTCACAACAATCAGAACCTTTGCCTGATAGGGAATAATCCGGTACTGATGCCAACGCTGTAATACCGGGCCAAACGTCTTGTGTGTATAGAGCCAGTGATGCAGCGTATCCGAACCATTGGAAAAGGCCCAGAGCGAGAGCAGCAGAAAAGGGGTCGTTGGAAGAACCGGCAACACAACACCCAGCATACCCAAGCCAAAAAACAACCAGCCGAGTAAGATATAGGTTATCCGGACGGAAAAGGCTAAGTGAGCGGAGACTGGTTTAGGTATTTTGGGCATAGATGCAGAGTCTACCTCAGTAGAGCAGTAAGAATAAACGGACAGCCGTTAAGGACTCCCGCTATCCCCATAAGCTAAGGCCTGGTTTTTTAGTCATAGACCTGGACGCGAGCCGCATTAACTGCAACAATTTCCATTAACAATTATTTAAATAATAGATAGTTACATAAACATGAAAATAACGATAACAATCGAAGATACTGAAGATGGACAGATTAAAGTGACCGAAGCCAGAATCCCAGGCACAGGAGAAACCGAAGAGAGCGTGACACAATCCACCGCTCTGGCTGATGCCATGTTTGAGGTGATGGATCAACTGGGGGAAGTTGATTAGGATGGCCAAGGGACGGGGATTCCGACAATAAAAAACGGTTTGTTCAGTCAGCAAAAAAACAGTAATCCCTATAGATTCACCATGCTTTCTTTTAATCTCCATCATGGCCGGCACGATTGATTTATCTGTAAATGGATCTCCAGGATTTATAACGCTTCCATCACTACCCTCACGGAAGCACGAAGGAAATTCCATAAAAAGACATTATGCGTTAATATGCTGCATTACAGCATTATCCTGCTTTTTCGCCAGTCAATTTGACAGGCAGCCGCTGAAGATATTGTTACCAGGTCCCGATGTAAACTGAAAGTAGCTCACTGATATGAAATCTCCCAAGCTGTTGGCCCTTGTGGCCGCTCTTTCGCTGTTGTTTCTCACATTTGTCTCTCACGCAGCCGAAACGCCCTTGTGGGTTGAAAAGGTGACGGCCTCCTCGCATGCAGCCGGGCATCCACCCGAACAGGCAAATGATCGGGATAAAAATGGCGCCAGGATGGATGCCGCCTGGGTGGCAGGGCCGAATGATGCATCGAGTGCAGGTCAATGGATTAAGTATGACTTTGGGGGTGAGGTAGAGGTTTCCAGAATCGTCATAACCAATGCCTGGCATACTGAAAAGTTTAAGGTGTATGGTCGGATAAAGCGCTTCACCTTGGCGTATTCTGACGGGACGGTCTTGGAGTATAGCGGCCCGACCAATGGAAAAGGCACGGCCTATTACACTGGTATAAGGAAGGCCCGCTGGGTCAAGCTGACAATTCACGAGATCTATCCTGGCGCTTCCGCCACGACTGGCAACCAGGTGGCCATTAATCTGCTGGCTATGTACGGTAATCGCCTGTCGGGTGGCCCCAAACCCAAACCTAAGCCGGCGCCAACCAAGGCGAAGCCGCCCGAAAAACAGACCAAGACAGTCGCCCAACCGAAAGCAAAGCCGAGCACCTCATCTACCAAGAACGAGACGCAGATGGCTGCGGTTGAAAAAGCGCCAAAAAAACAAAAGCACACAAGAAGATGGCCTGCAGATGAAAGAGGCGATTACATTTTCCAATGGCATGCGATGCCTTCGAAGCAGACGTTGGTGAAACGCAAACCGCCCTACTCGCTGATCGATACGGTATACGAGGTGAAAGACGCTTTCAGTAGTGATCAGGCCTATGCCGTTGCATTTGAGTCCTTGTATGGCGTACCTGTCATCAGTGACATTGAATATGACGATGAGGCGAAACAGTTCAGCTTTATCCTGCGGTCCAGTATTGGGGGTATTGAACGGCTCATGGTATTGAATGGTCCGCGTACCGATCACGGCAAAAACGAGAAGAGCATCGCAGCCAAGTCCGCTTCGATCCGGGTTGAGGTAAAAGGGGAGCAGTTCAGGATTACCGGCATCAAGATCAAGGAACATCTATATTACATGTTTGATCCAATGGATCGTGACCCGGCAACCGAGCTGGAGAAGGCATCAGGAAGTATTGTTTATCTGAAGCGTTTCATCGCCAACTATCCCGAACATGCCCTGAGACTGAAGGCGCAGAGGGAACTGAATCTATTGGAGAAGGAGACCAAGCGTGCCAGCCAGGAGCACGAGAAAAAACGGAAGCTATGGCGCCTGAAAGGTCTCGAAGAGAGAGATGAAAAGCAGCGAAAAGCGGCTGCTTATGAAGCACAGAAAAAGATCATGGAGATGGTCTGCAGAGGTGTTCTGGCCTATAAGCCCCATGAAACCAAGACATATATCACCGAATTGAAGGGGCAGGTTCACAGCGTAAATGGTGACGAGATACTGATCGGAATTCTCACTACGGGAACCTATACCCCGGACAGTGACGAGTATCGCGTGGGCAAAACGGTGTCAGAGCACTACCAGGAGTGGCGTCACTGCTCCTATTGATCTCAGACCACCACCCATGGTGGGCACGCTAGGTTTGTAGATACTGTCGGCTCTCAATCTTGAACTATTGGGACTAAAGTTTATGTACAGAAGTATCAATTTTGCGGAGAGCGAGGGATGAGCTCCCTTCGGTCGCTTTGCTACGCGCTGACGCGCTCCGCGATCGAACCTGTTTTTGAATCGAGGGTTCGAATGAGCTTTTAGCAGGCATAAAAAAGGGCCGCACAGGGGCGACCCTTTTTATGGTTGGCGGAGAGCGAG
>JAPHUG010000125.1 GCA_026197195.1 Sedimenticola sp. | reverse complement strand
TTTTTCGGTGCCTCTGCCTGGACCGAAGTGGGGGCTAGGGAAGGGGGTGATATTAGGGCTGCCATCCAGTTCCATGATTTTGCACTGCCCACGCTTCTCGACTTCATCGACCCGAATGACGGAATGCATGGGCACCAGCGTGCGACTCACGCCTTTGAACTCATCCTTTAGCTTCTCTTCTGAGGGATCGATCACCAGTGAGCTGTTTTCACCAAATATCAGTCCACTGATTTCGATGAACCCATAGACGTCAGCCTGTCCGACCGTCTCGGCAAAGAGCTGGTATACCTTACCCTGATTGATGAAGGTAATCCTGAAAATGCGCATGGGTCAGCTGGCTCAGTCGTCTTTAGGAAGCGTCTGGCATTTTTTACAGAGACCGTAGAGGGTCATATTGTGTTCCGCCATTTTAAAACCGGCCTTTTCAGCGATCTCTCTCTGGCGTTTCTCAATAGTGTCGTCATTAAACTCCTGCACTAGTCCGCAGCGCACGCAGATGATGTGGTCGTGATGATCGCCCTCGGCAATCTCGAAGACGGCCCGCCCCCCTTCAAACTGATGGCGTTTCACCAGTCCCGCCTGCTCGCACTGGGTGAGTACACGATAGATCGTGGCCACCCCAATATCTTCATCCTGTGTGAGGAGGATTTTATAGATATCTTCAGCGCTGGCATGCTGGCCCTCGCCCTGGCTCAATATTTCGAGGATTTTTAGGCGTGGGAGGGTGACTTTGAGTCCGGCCTGTTTCAACTTTGAGGTATATTCGGTCACTGGCCCTGTTCCTGATTGGGGTGTGTGACCTCAGTATACCACTCTGGTTCTGTATTAGGCATCTATCAGAATTGCAGTTACGAGGTTCATGAGGTGCAGACAACAGTGGTATGATCCTGGTATACGCGGTCTCAACAACCAACGGATGATTTAATGAAAAAAAGTGAAAAATTCAAGCTTGGCGAGAGTTTACCTCTGGCTGAAGTGCTGGATAATCTGCCTTTTAATGCAGATGGTTTGATCCCTGCTATTGCCCAGCAGCATGATACGGGTGAGGTGTTGATGATGGCCTGGATGAACCGGGTCTCCCTGGATGAGACGCTGGAGAAGGGGCGGGTCTGTTACTGGTCTCGTTCGCGCCAGAAACTCTGGCGTAAAGGGGAGTCCTCCGGTCAGGTGCAGGTGCTGAAAGATATGCGTTTTGATTGTGATGGAGACACGATTCTGCTGCTGGTTGACCAGACCGGGCCGGCTTGCCATACGGGGCGTCGAACCTGTTTTTATAACGCGGTGCGAGGTGATAAGGTCGAAGTGGTATCGGAGCCCTTAATCGATCCGGACACCCTGTACGGCAAGTAGTTAAGCGGAGTTCGCTATGTTGGAAATAACCCCGGTCAAGGCATTCAAAGATAACTTTATCTGGATGTTGCGTAATCCCGGCTCTGCTACCGCTGTGGCGGTCGATCCAGGCGAGAGTGAACCCGTTCTTGCTTGGCTTAAGGCTAATGATCTGCAGCTAAGCGCCATTCTGATCACCCATAAGCACATTGATCATACCGGCGGTGTGATGGATCTTCAGTTTGCCTTTCCAAAGGTTGCGGTACTGGGTCCGACCCATGAGGCGATTCGCGGTATCAAGACTAGGCTCAAGGAGGGGGAGCACCCGGTCATTCCCGGGCTTGATGCCGACTTTGAGGTGCTGGAAGTGCCCGGGCATACCGAGGGTCATATCGCCTACTTTGGCGAGGGGGCGCTGTTTTGCGGTGACACCCTGTTTTCTGCCGGGTGCGGGGGGATCTTTGGTGGAACCCATGAACAGATGCATGCCTCATTGCAGCGGATAGCCGCGCTTCCGCCGGAAACGCAGATCTACTGTTCACATGAATACACGCTGGATAACCTGGGATTTGCCAAGTGGGTTGAGCCTGACAGTCCCGCTATTTTGCAGCGTGAGCAAGAGGCCCAGGCGCTGTTGGACAAGGGGGAAAACACGGTGCCTTCATCACTGCAGACTGAATTGCAGACCAATCCCTTTTTACGTGTCGGCCTGCCTTCGATAAAGGCGGCGGCTGAAAATTATGTAGGGCATTCGCTTCAGGAAGGGGCTGAGGTCTTCACGGCCGTAAGGCGTTGGAAAGATCGGGAATATGACTG
>JAPHUG010000079.1 GCA_026197195.1 Sedimenticola sp. | reverse complement strand
GAGTCGGTCAAGGCCGCCTCTGATGTATATAGCCCCGTCTCTGGGGAAGTGATTGCCGTCAATGAGGTCCTGGCCGATGCACCTGAAACGGTTAATCAGGATGCCTTTGGTGACGGTTGGTTGTTTCAGGTGAAGCTGTCAGACGCGGCGCAACTCGACGATCTGCTGGATGCGGAGGCCTATACCGAGATCGTTGAATCAGAAGAGCACTAAGAGGTCACTGAACAACATGCCTTTCATCCCCCATACAGAAGATGAGGTTCAGGAGATGCTGGCGGCCATAGGCGCTGCCTCAATCGATGAACTCTTTGATGAAATTCCAGATAGCCTGCGACTCTCCCAGTTGGATGCCATACCCACTGCTTTGTCGGAAATG
This sequence comes from Sedimenticola sp., assembly GCA_026197195.1. Taxonomy (GTDB): domain Bacteria; phylum Pseudomonadota; class Gammaproteobacteria; order Chromatiales; family Chromatiaceae; genus Sedimenticola. Next base: position 1,635 of record JAPHUG010000079.1, on the reverse strand, counting down.
GAAATCACCCAGTTGATGAGCAAGCGGGCTCAGCAGGATGGACAACCGCTCTGCTTTATTGGCGCCGGTGCCTATGATCACCATATCCCGGCGGCAGTATGGCAATTGACCACCCGGGGGGAGTTCTATACGGCCTATACCCCCTATCAGGCCGAGGCGAGCCAGGGAACACTGCAGCTGCTGTATGAATTTCAATCCATGATGGTGGCTTTGACCGGTATGGATGTCTCCAATGCCTCCCTCTATGACGGTGCTTCGGCGCTGGCAGAGGCGGTTTTGATGGCGGTCAGGGGGAATCGAAAATCAAAATCCCGACGGGTGCTGATGCCACGAACGGTGCATCCTGCTTATCGGCGTGTTGTGCATAACATTGTAAAGAATCAGCAGATCGAAATGGTCGAGCTGCCGTTTGATTCGCAAACCGGCGCTATCGATCCTGCCAGTCTGGAATCGTATGCAGGTGAAGATTTTGCTGCTCTGGTCATTCCCCAACCGAACTTTTTCGGGGTGCTTGAGGATGTCGATGCCCTTACCGATTGGGCCCATGAAAACGGAATTCTTTCCATCGGTGTAGTCAATCCACTGGCGCTATCCTTGCTGACCCCGCCGGGGTTATGGGGTGAGAAAGGGGCCGATATCTGCTGTGGCGAAGGGCAGCCACTGGGGGCGCCTCTGGCCTCGGGTGGACCCTATTTCGGTTTTCTCTGTTGTAAGCAGGCCCAGGTCAGGCAGATGCCTGGTCGTATTATCGGTCGCACCCTCGACCTGGATGGCAAGGTGGGCTACACCCTGACGCTGCAAGCCCGGGAACAGCATATACGGCGTTCCAAGGCGACATCGAATATCTGCACCAACCAGGGTTTGATGGTCACCGCGGCAACCATACATATGGCGCTGCTGGGCAGTGAGGGACTAGAGCGGGCCGCTGCTGCCAGTTATCAAAATACCCAGCAGTTGGTCGATGCCTTGACCGCCATACCGGGTGTTGGGCAGGTGTTTGATCAGCCGGCCTTTCATGAACGGGTATTGAGTCTGCCGGTCCCTGCCAAGGGTATCTTGCGCTCACTGGCGGCCCACAATGTGTTGGGTGGCTTTGATCTCTCTGAAGATTATCCCGAGCTGGGTAATGCCCTGTTGGTCTGCGCTACCGAAAAGCGTACCGCTGATGAAATAGCGGGTTATGCACAAAAACTTGAGCGGGTGATACAGCTGCAGGGTGGTGTGACCTGTGGACTGGTGCCGAAAGAGTGAGCGGAGATACTGAGAACATGTTGATTTTTGAACAATCCAAACCTGGTCGTAAGGCCGCTGCACAGGCCCCGCTGGAGCGGGCAGATGTGGCGGGTATACCTGAACAGTTTCGCCGTAAGCAACCCGCTGTGTTGCCGGAAGTGTCTGAAATGCAGGCAGTCAGGCATTACACGCGGCTGTCGCGAAAAAACTTTTCCATCGATACCCAGTTCTACCCACTGGGCTCCTGCACCATGAAATACAACCCGCGGGGGGCGCACAAAGCCGCCAGTTTACCGGGGTTTTTGGGTCGTCATCCGCTGGCGCCGGAAGTGGTGAGTCAGGGCTTTTTAGCCTGTTTATACGATCTGCAGGAAATCCTGCGCGACCTAACCGGCATGCGAG
>JAPHUG010000314.1 GCA_026197195.1 Sedimenticola sp. | reverse complement strand
GCGTGATCGCGCCTCCATGCTGCGTGAGCTGTCAAACCTTCCCAAGCACCCCGAGTCGGTGCCGATTAACATGCTGGTGCAGGTGGAGGGAACACCCCTGTATGGTGTTGATGAACTGGATCCGTTTGAGTTTATCAGAACCATAGCGGTGACCCGTATCCTGATGCCACAATCCTATGTCCGCCTCTCCGCCGGACGTACCGAAATGAGTGATGAGATGCAGGCCCTCTGTTTCATGGCCGGAGCCAACTCCATGTTCTATGGTGAGCGTCTGTTGACGACTGAGAATCCCAACGCTGATGCCGACCGTGAGCTGTTTGATCGCCTGGGGCTGAAATTTGAATCCTCCCACGAGTTGCAGGCAACTGAAAAGGAGTGTGAGACGAAAACCAAGGTGCGCATGGAAATCGAATTTGGTTGATCTTTCGGACAACCACTCTCGCAAGTGTTACCGATCAAGACGACAACGAGCGCAATGAAATCACTGCAACAAGAACTGGATCGGCGGAGGGCCGAACACCTCTATCGCCGAAGGCGAGTACTCGGCTCACCGCAAGGCCCCCTGTTGCAGGTCGATGGCGTGGCGTTGCTCAGTTTCTGTAGCAATGATTATCTGGGGCTGGCCAATCATCCTGACGTGATCAGGGCCATGCAGCAGGGTGCACAGCACTATGGGGCCGGCAGTGGCTCAGCCCATCTGGTATCGGGGCACAGTGCAGCGCACCATGCCCTGGAAGAGGAGCTGGCGAGCTTTACTGGTCGTTCCCGCGCCCTGCTCTACTCCACGGGTTACATGGCAAATCAGGGGGTCATCACCGCGTTACTCAGTCGGGGTGACACGATCTTCCAGGACCGCCTGAATCATGCCTCGCTGATCGATGGCGGATTGCTCTCCCGCGCTCATCTGAAACGTTATCCACACAATGATATGCCAGCCCTTGCCCGTCTGCTGGAGGCACACGCTGGCGGAGAGGCGTTGGTGGCGGTTGATGGTGTCTTCAGCATGGATGGGGATTTGGCCCCTTTATCTGACATGGCGGCGCTCTGCAGCGACCATGATGCCTGGCTGATGGTGGATGATGCCCATGGGCTGGGTGTGCTGGGCCAGGGTGGCCGGGGTAGTGTAGATCATTTTGGTCTGGGGCAAGCTGAAGTACCTATCCTGATGGGGACACTGGGCAAGGCGTTTGGCACCTTTGGGGCTTTTGTCGCCGGTTCGGAAGCCCTGATCGAAACACTGATCCAGCAGTCCCGCAGTTATATCTATACCACGGCCCTGCCGCCGGCGGTGGCTGAGGCTACCCGGGTCAGTCTGAGGCTGGTAGAGAAGGCATCCGACCGACGTGAACAGTTGCAGCAGCTAATAGGCCGGTTTCGGGCGGGAGCAGAGCAGCTGGGTCTTCTGTTGATGGACTCCGAGACCGCCATTCAACCGATTCTGGCGGGTAGTGCAGAGCGGGCTGTCAACTGGAGTCGGTCACTGGAGGAGAAGGGGTTTCTGGTCACTGCGATCAGACCTCCCACTGTCCCGGAGGGGAGTGCCCGACTGCGGGTAACCCTATCGGCCAGCCATACGCTTGAACAGGTGGATCGATTACTGGAAGCCCTGGGGCAACTGGATCAGGGTGATCGGGCATGAAACTATTTCATAAAACCACTGGAGAGGGGCCCGATCTGGTGCTGCTGCACGGCTGGGGCATGAATGCGGCGGTCTGGAGTCCGGTGGCTGAATCGCTGGCACGCCACTATCGAGTGACCATTATTGAGATGCCTGGACACGGTGCGAGCGACTATGCGGTCGATCGCTACACGCTGGATGATTGGGTTCAGGCCTGCCTGGCGGTCGCCCCGCAAGAAGCTGTCTGGGTCGGCTGGTCCCTCGGTGGGCAGTTGGCACAACGGGCCGCTGTTCTGGCACCGGAGCGGATAGCCAAGCTGGTGCTAGTCACCTCGAGCCCCAAGTTTGTTATCGGTGAGCAGTGGCCCCATGCCATGGCGCTCAATACGTTGAAACTGTTTGCCAAGGCGCTGAGTCGTGACCCGCATCAGACGCTGGAGCGCTTTCTCTCTCTGCAGGTACAGGGTGATGAGGCGGCAAGGGAGACCCTGCGCCTGCTACGCAAGGATATCGCCCTGCGTCCAGAGGCCAATCCGGTTGCTCTGGAACACGGCCTTGATCTGCTGCTGGATGTCGATCTTCGGGCAGGATTAAGGGATATTCAATGCCCGACCCTGTGGCTGTTTGGCGAGCGGGACACGCTGGTACCCGCTGATCTCTGTGATGAGATTGAACAGATGATGCCGGATGCCGAGATACTTATCTTACAGGGCTGTGCCCATGCACCGTTTTTATCCCATCCGCAAGCCTGTCTACGCGCAATGAATCACTTTCTTGGAACCCACAATGCCTGAACAGCGCCATACGATCGACAAACGACAGGCCCGTCTCTCTTTTTCCAGGGCGGCGGAACAGTATGACAAGGTTGCGGTTTTGCAACGGGAGATTGGTCAGCGGATGCTGGATCGTCTGGAGCTGGTACGCCTAGTACCCGAGGTGGTTTTGGATGTGGGCTCGGGAACGGGTGTGGCCACCGCGGCACTGGCAAACCGTTATCGAAAATCCCGTGTCTTGGCGCTGGATTTCGCCTTTCCCATGTTATTGCAGACGCGTAAACGGGGCAGTTGGTTGCGTAAGCCGCGCTGTATCTGTGGTGACCTGGAGCATTTGCCCCTGGCTGACCAGAGTGTAGACCTGATCTACTCTAATGCTGCAATACAGTGGAGCAATGATCTGGATCGGACCTTCGGTGAGTTCCGTCGGGTGCTGCGACCCGGTGGTCTGTTGATGTTTACCACCTTTGGGCCGGATACCTTGATGGAGTTGCGAGCGGCCTGGGCCGCCGTTGACGAGGGTTCTCATGTCAGCAACTTTATGGATATGCATGATGTAGGGGATGCCCTGTTGCGGGCGGGCTTGGCAGACCCGGTGATGGATGTGGACCGGATGACGCTGACCTATGAACGGGTCACTGGCCTGATGCGGGACCTGAAGGTATTGGGTGCACACAACGTCAACAGTGATCGTCAGCGGGGCCTGACCGGAAAAGGCCGAATACGGGCGATGCAGGAGGCCTATGAGTCGTTTCGTAAGGACGGCACTCTGCCGGCCAGCTACGAAGTGGTCTATGGTCACGCCTGGGCACCAGAGGCGGGCCACAAATCCAATGCCCCCTCGGTCTCTATTGACCAGCTGACCCGCTCACTGGGGCAGGCTGAAAGCGGTGGCTGAATCCATGGGCAGGGGTTACTTCATCACTGGCACCGATACCGACAGTGGTAAAACCGTCATCACACTGGGGATGATGCAGCTGCTGAAGCGACAGGGGCTCCGCGTTGCCGGTATGAAACCGGTGGCGGCAGGCGCTGAGCAGGCGGAACAGGGTTGGCGTAATAGTGATGCGTTACAGATCCAGGCCCACTCGACCGATTCAATAGACTACGAAACCCTGAACCCCTATCTTTTCGAACCGGCTATTGCCCCGCATGTGGCGGCTGAGCAGGTCGGTGTCACAATTGAATTGAATCGGATATTCAAAAGCTTTAACCAGCTAGAGGGAATGGCTGACCGGGTCATCGTCGAGGGTGCTGGGGGTTGGCTGGTGCCGCTGGGAGAGGGAAAATGCATTGCTGATCTGGC
>JAPHUG010000232.1 GCA_026197195.1 Sedimenticola sp. | reverse complement strand
GAAGGACTGGTCGAGATACGTCCCCGTCACGGTATGCGTATCAAACCGGTCTCCCTGAAAGATATGTCGGAGATCTGTGAGGTGTTGACTTCGCTGGAGTCAACGGCCGCCGCATTGACCGCAAAACGGGAGCTGAAGCCAGAGGCCATCCAGGCACTTGAACAGGCGGTCACCGATATGGATACCGCCCTGGAGCGTGATGACCTCGATGCCTGGGCGGCAGCCGATGAACGCTTTCACAAGCTATTGGTGAGTCTGAGCGGTAATGAACGATTGAGCACCCTGGTTGATACCTACTACGATCAGTCTCATCGCTTCCGTATGTTGACGCTACGGTTAAGGCCCAAGCCGGTGAACTCCAATAAGGACCATCGCGAGACGCTGGAGGCGATCAAGCGGGGTGATGCGGATACGGCCCGACAAACCCATCGAAAACATCGAGAGCAAAGTGGCAATATGATGGTGGAGTTATTGAAAGGACATGGCCTAAATCAGCTTTAGCGAACTTACGGGCTAATAATCAACCAATCAGCGGACGCATAACCAATGAAAATGGGATTTATCGGCGTAGGTTTGATGGGGCAGGGCATGTCGACCTGCCTGCTGAAAGCTGGCCATGAACTGGCGGTTGTTGCCCATAGCAACCGCAAGCCGATAGATTACCTGGTTCGACAGGGGGCGGTAGAGATCCCTACTATCAGGGCCTTGGCCACAGACTGTGAGGTGCTCTTTCTCTGTTTACCCAGTGCGGATACCGTCGCTTCCGTGATACAGCAGATGGAACCGGTACTCCAGGTTGGACAACTCATTATTGATACATCCACTTCGCTACCTGAACGCTCAGTAGGATGGGCAAGGCAACTAAGGGACCAGGGGGTTGGTTTTGTTGATGCGCCTGTTACGGGAGGGCCGGAAGGAGCGGCGGCGGGTGCGTTAGCCTCCATGGTGGGTGGCTATGAGCCGGATTACCTGCGAGCGGCTCCTCTGATTGACTGTTATTCGAAACAAGTCGTCTATTTTGGTGAATCGGGTGCAGGCAACAGGGCAAAGCTTATCCACAATTTCATTACCACTGGACAGGTGGCTTTGATTGTAGAAGCAGTTCGGTTGTGTGATCAAGCTGGTCTGGATCGTTCAAAACTCTATTCCGTTTTGAGCCAAGGAGGAGCTGCCTCCAAGACATTGGAAAAGCTGCTTCCAAGCGCACTGGAAGGTCGCTATGACGGTCACCGGTTTTCCTTGGAACATGCCAGCAAAGATGTGGCCTACATTCATCAGATGATGGGCCAGCTCCACAGCGATAGCCAGATGATTGAAGGGATAACGCATTTTTTTCAGCGAGCATTGATGCAGTACCCAAAAGAGACCTTTTTGAGTGGGCTATTGAAAACCGATGAAAAGCCGACCGGAAAATAGCACAGGCAGGGGTCGCTTTATTAAAGGATAGGGTCCAACGGAAACAGTTTCCAGAACCAGAGCTGGATACGCTTCATCAGGCTCGCTTCGCTGTCAGGATCCTGTAAGTCTGACTGCCAACTGTTCTCTGGTTTCATATCCTGTCCTATGGATTCGGTAATTTGTCGCGCAATGGCTCGGTCACGAATCACCACGCCCACTTCGGTATTCAGATGGGCTGAACGGGGATCAAGATTAAAGGTTCCTACATAGGCTGTCTGTTCATCTATCACCAGACTCTTGGCATGAATGGCAAAGATCGGCAGTTGACGTGGTAAAGGGATGGCTCGTTGCATAAGCGTCGTAGCAATCGCGGCATCAGGTTTAAACTCAAAAATCTGAATGCCGGCGGCCAGTAGTTGCTCACGCTGTTTATGATAACCGGAAAAGGCCTGTGGATTATCTGTAGAGGCCAATGAATTGGTCACGATCCTGACTTTAACACCACGTTTGATTAACTCACGAATCAACGCGAGCCCGCCCTCAGGCATGACCAGGTAAGGGCTCTGTATCAGAATACTTTGTTGGGCACGGGCAATTAAATCAAGCAATGCTGAGGTGGTCTCACCACCCCCTTTCATACCATCAACTCCGGCATTTTTTCCGGGAAGATCACTGATGAACTCAACCTCTCCCCACTGCATGGTGGCCATCATTGCCTCAAACTGTGACCGCATGGTTAATAAAGCCTGTCTGACCTCGGGGGCAAAGTTTTCCTTGTCTTTAGCATAGGCGTGTAGCCAGGCCTGGTAGTGAGTGATCTGCTCTTTGGTCAAGGCTTCGTGTTCATCGGGTAGCAGTTTCTCGACGGGTACGGTGAGTGGATGATCCCAGAAGCGCTGGAAGCTTTCGCTCATCTGCTTCACTACAGGGCCGGCTAACAGTACATCACGATCTCTAAAGTTGTAGGCGTGGTCATAGTCAAAATACTCATCGGCCATATTTCGCCCGCCGGTAATGGCGGCGGTACCGTCAAAGATGGTGCTCTTGTCATGCATGCGCTGATTGGAACCACGGAAATCGCTGATCAAGCCCCACAGTCTTTCCCATAGCGAAATGCCAACCGAGTGGCGTGGGTTGTAGATGCGAATGAATATATTGGGATGGGCAGCGAGTGAAAGCAGTGTCTCCGGTTCTGCGTCAATTAGAAAATCATCCACTATGATGCGAACGGTGACGCCGCGTTCTGCTGCACGTAGGAGCGCTTCGGAGGAGAGTGTTCCCACATTATCCGTACTCCAGATAAAGTACTGCACGTCGATGCTGCTGTTGGCCTGGTCTGTCAGAATGGCACGTGTTAGTAGCGCCTGTTCACCTTGTTCCAGTAGGGTGACGCCGCTTTGAGCAGGATACAGGGCCTGCTGTTCAGCTATTTTGGTGAGTTGTGATGGGGAAGCACTCAGAGGCGCGAACAGAAGTAGAACAGATAAAACGATACAGGCAATTGGCTCTCTTTTAATTGAAGGCATAGGACTGGTACTGGATGGCAGTTATTGGATTGGGACAGACTGATACGCCGCTATGAGAGTAGACCCATTTTTAACATGGTGTCGATCTGTCCACGGCATCTATTGTTCAACATAATCTTTTCGTTTGATGTCATACTGGATCATCTTGTTATTCAGGGTGCGGCGCGGGAGATCCAGGTAGGCCATCACTGCTGCAATATTACCTTTGTGCCGATGCAACGCCTGGATGATTAACTGTGCTTCAAACTGTTGCATACGTTCATTGAGACTACTTGGATTAGGGGATGGGATGGGTGCCATATCCGCACCTCCGAGAAGCGACCGGATGCTGCGGCTTTGGCCGACCCCCAGCACATAGCGTTCGGCAATATTTTTAAGCTGTCTTACATTACCTTGCCATGGATACTCCATCAGGCTGGTTATGTCATCTTCTGACAGTTCAACATAGTCACGTTCAAATTGATAGGCAGCCTTTTGTGCAAAATGATTGAACAGCAGCAGGATGTCTTGCTGTCGATCGGCAAGTTTAGGTATAAACAGTTCTGCAACATTGAATCGATAGTAAAGATCTTCTCTGAAGTTGCCTTCAGCCGCGGCTGCCTCAAGGTTGATCTTGGTTGCCGCAATAACCCAGATGTCCAGATCAATCTGATTATTCGAGCCGAGTCGTTCCAGTTTCCGCTCCTGTAGAATACGCAGGAGTTTGATCTGAAAGTTAAGCGGCATGCTCTCAATTTCATCCAGAAACAGCGTGCCACCGATGGCGCTCTCTATCTTGCCAATGCGTTTACCGGTTGCCCCTGTGAAGGCCCCTTTTTCATGGCCAAACAACTCACTCTCAAACAGTGTTTCAGGAATGGCTCCACAATTAACAGCGACAAACGGTCCATCGGCTCGTGGGCTCCACTCATGTAGACACTGGGCTACCAACTCTTTGCCTGTTCCTGTGGCCCCATTAATTACGGTATCCACCGGTGTGGATGCAAGCTGTACGATCTGCTGTCGCAATTGCCGTATAGCCGATGAACGCCCCAAAAGACGATGCTCAAGGCTGGCTCCCCGGTCAACCATGCGGCGCAGTTTTCGGTTCTCTTGTATAAGTTGACGCTTCTCCCAGGCGCGTTGTATCCGGTCTGTTAACAGCTCGGGGTCAACCGGTTTCTCAATAAAATCATAGGCCCCGTCACGCATCGCTTTCACGGCCATCTGTATATCACCGTGGGCCGTTATCAGGATGACCGGTAGATGAGGGTCTATATCGGCGCAACGCCGGGCAAATTCGAGTCCATCCATACCGGGCATTTTTATATCGGATATAACGACGCCATGCATTTCGGGGGTGACGAGTGTTAGTGCCTCCTCTGCATTGGCGAAGGTCCTGACGGCCAGTCCTGACAGGGTCAGCCATTGGCTGGTTGCCTTTCGAACCGCGGCGTCATCATCCACCAGTACAATCAACGGGCGGTCGTCACTCTCTGGTGCTAAGGGTAGGGATGCATTATTCATTCGGGCTTCCAGGTGCTGATGCGCTATCAAGTGTGAGGCGGAACAGGGTGCCATCCTGCTGATTTTCGACCACAGCAAGGTCGCCGCCAAACGCCTTGGCGATCCCGTATGAAACAGAAAGGCCCAGCCCCAAACCCTCACCCGTTGGTTTGGTGGTGAAGAAGGGATCAAAGACGCGTGGCAGGTGGTCCGGGTCGATGCCAGGACCGTTGTCAGCAATAAAGATGTGTGTTTTATCTTGCTGAACTTCGGACCAGATTTTTATCTCATGTTGATTGACGGGATCAGATTGCTCCATGGCATCCAGTGCATTGCGTATCAGGTTAACCAGTATCTGTTCAAGTTTAATCTCATCAGCAACAACATACTGGCGTTCATTGGTTGATTGAATATCCAAGTGCAGTGTTTCAATGTCCAGCCGGGGGCTTAATATCAACAAGGCGTTTTGCAGGACGCCGTTGATCTCCACCGGTGTGGTGATGTCACGCGACTTCGAAGCAAAACTCTTAAGATGAGTCACAATGCTAGAGACACGCCTAATCATTGCGCTGATGTCGTTCAGGTTTTCCTGGGCAGCCGTTTTGTCGTCACGTTGCAGCAGTAATCGGGCGCTGGCGGTGAAGGTCTGCATGGCAGAGAGGGGTTGGCTGATTTCATGCACAATACCCGCTGACATCTGTCCAAGGGCCGCCAGTTTTTCTGCCTGTATCAACTCTTCATGGGTTTGCCGCAACTGTTCTTCAGTCTGGATGCGACTGTCAATCTCCCTGATTAGTTGACGGTTTGTTTCGTTTAACGCTTGGGTGCGCTTGGTCACCCGTTGTTCCAGAAGGCGGCGACTCTGTGAACGATTGACGATAATCATGCTGATCAATACCAGTAGCAGCGTACTGAGTAAACCGATGAAGAGGGCAGAGCGCTTTTTATAAACCAGGTCTGATAAGTCTGAAAGATAATAGAGTGTCCAGTTAAGGTCGCTGAGTGAGCGATGGTGCATGAGGAAATTTTTACTTTTGTCTGTATCACTGGTCAGTAGTTTAATGATTCGGTGGCCTAATGGAGACGTTCGCTGTTCGAGGATGTTCAGGGGTGTGATCAGATTGGGGCCATATTTTTTTTCGGCGGTTAATCGGTCAAGCGTGTCTGAATCAATAGCAGCCAGACTGTTGTATTTCCAGCGAGGATTACTGGAGAGAAATATAACGCCATCATTGTCGGCAACCAGAACCCGTTCCCCCCCTTTTGTCCAGTCATCTTCCAGTTGAGTCATGTCGATCTTTACCACTGCAACACCCACTACCTGGTTATTAACCCAAACGGGGCGAGAGAGAAAGAGACCAGGCTGCCCCGTGCTTGCACCCACCGCAAAAAACTGGCCCCGCCCACCGTTAACGGCATCCTGAAAGTAGGGGCGAAAGTGATAGTTATTGCCGATAAAACTCTCAGGCTCCTGCCAGTTACTGGATGCCAGGACCTTGCCGGAGGCATCCATTAGATAGAGTACGGCTGCCCCTGACTCGGCTTGCCAGGATTTGAGCTTGTGATTAACACTATCGATACCTGAACGGCCTGTGAGCAGCATACTGATCTGCAGATCACGGGAGACGATATAGGGTAGGTAATCAAAACGCTGCTTGGCTGCTTCAACTGTGGATGCGTAGAGTTCCAGTCGCGCGGTACCTTGCTGGTTAACTAATTCAAAATGTTGTCTCTCCGTCCATTGCGACAGACCAATGGTGAACAGTGAACCGATTATGATTGCAGCACTAATCAGCATCAGGTATTTCGTAAGAGGGGGTGGTGTGAGGGCGGGCTGATCAGTGCTGCCGGTTACCAGGTTATTCGTGACAGTTCGGGTCATCTGCTTCCACCAATAGATTTGTGCTGCTTGAAGAATGCACAAATTGATCCACCCTGATAGGCCTGTGATAGGCACGCCTTCGGCAATAATTTGCTCATTGTCACCTCTATGGTAGGCCAAATTTGGCTCATAACCTATAGGGGTAGCTGTTCCTAATGATTTTATGAGCGACGGCGGATCTTGTTTTTCCAATTAAAACAGTGTGGTAGCAGGGTACTAGGCGATATGGCCTGGAACTTGTAATGACTCACGGG
>JAPHUG010000481.1 GCA_026197195.1 Sedimenticola sp. | reverse complement strand
GCGGTGCGTTATTTCCAGGCAAAGACGGCTCTGACCAGTTTGAATGGGGTTATGGAGATGCCTGTTGATCGGCCTGAGGGGCAATCTTTTGTCAGCCGTCCCAGTTTGTCAGGCGGTGTCGAATTTGATGGGGTGAGTTTTCAATATCCGGGCGAAGAGAACAAGGCACTGAATAATGTCTCATTTTCAATCAAGCCAGGGGAGCGTGTCGCAATTATCGGGCGCGTGGGATCGGGTAAGACTACCATTGAAAAATTGATGCAAGGGCTGTTCGAACCGGGCGAAGGTGCTGTGCGGGTTGATGGTACGGATATGCGGCAGGTCGATCCCGCTGACCTCAGGCGCAATATGGGTTATGTTCCGCAAGATGTCATGCTCTTTTTCGGTTCGGTAAAAGACAACATCCTTATGGGGGCGCAACATGCCGATGATGCCGATATTCTAAGCGCCGCAGACCTTTCAGGTACTTCTGAGTTTGTAAATAGACACCCCCTTGGGTTTGATCTGCCTGTCGGTGAACGAGGCGATAATCTGTCCGGGGGGCAGCGCCAGAGTATTGCGATAGCGCGTGCATTGGTCAATGACCCGCCATTTCTTCTGATGGACGAACCCACTAACTCAATGGATCACACATCGGAAGAGCGGCTTAAGAAAAATCTGGCCGCTTATGTGAAGGGTAAAACACTGGTGCTGGTTACGCACCGGGCCTCTCTATTGGAGTTGGTGGACAGACTCATTGTAATGGATGCGGGACGCGTAATGGCGGATGGTCCAAAAGAGCAGGTTCTTCAGTCATTGCGTGATGGTTCATTACGCAATGGATAAGAGACAAGTATGCAATTAACTAACACGATTATCCCGACCTATGTCTGAAGATAACGCCGAAAAAAAAGTGCCTCAATCAGCCGATGTGGGCGGTGCGCATCCGAAGCGTATACATGACGATGATCTGGATTACATGACGGATGTTTCAGCCGCCCAGTTAATCAAAACCCCCCGAGGCGGAAGGTTGATTCTATGGATGGCTGTTCTATTCATTATCTCAGCGCTGGTGTGGGCAAATTGGGCTGAATTGGACGAAGTGACCACCGGTGTTGGACAGGTTATTCCTTCCAGTCAGATTCAAGTGGTCCAGAATCTGGAGGGGGGGATAGTGGCGGCCCTGATGGTCTCTGAGGGTGAGACGGTTGAGAAAGATCAGGTATTACTGCAGATCGACGATACCCGTTTTTCAGCCTCCCTGCGTGAGACCCGCCTTCAATATCTGGCACTAAAGGCAAAGGCAGCACGTCTTCAAGCCGAAGCTGAACTGGGTGAATTTGTGCCACCAGAGGATGTGTTGGAGGAGAGCCCCAGTTTTATTCGGTTAGAGAAAGAGCTGTACCAGGCCAGACGTTCCGAGTTGGATAATAATCGCAGTATTTTGAGTGAACAGACAGCACAACGTAAACAGGAGCTGCAGGAACTGAATGCGAAGCGCAGTCAATTGAGGCGCAGTCTGAACCTGGTCAAACGCGAGCTGACCATGACCCGCCCGTTGGTTAAGGCGGGTGCTATCTCAGAAGTTGAGGTGCTGAGACTGGAACGGGAAGTCAATGAACTGGCGGGACAGCTGGAGTCTACAACCCTGTCGATCCCCCGTATTCAATCAACCCTAGATGAATCGCTCAGTAAACTTAAAGAGCTTGATTTTCGCTTTCAGAGTAAGGCGAGAGAGGAGTGGAATGCCGTTAATACGGAGCTTTCTGGCTTGGTTGCGTCCAGCGTTGCCCTTGAAGATAGGGTGAAAAGAACGTCAGTAAGATCGCCTGTCCGGGGCACGATCAAGCAGTTGATGGTGAACACGGTGGGCGGTGTTATCCAGCCGGGTATGGAATTGGTCAAGATTGTACCTCTGGAAGATACCCTTCTTGTCGAGGCGAAGATTAGGCCGGAAGACATCGGTTTTTTACGTCCCGGCCAAAAGACAATCGTAAAGTTTACCGCTTTCGATTTTGCAATATTTGGTGGTATGCAGGGTAAATTAGAACACATTAGTGCCGATACCATTAAGGATGATGATGGCAATAGTTTCTATCAAGTGAGAGTTCGCACGGCTAAAAATCAGCTTGGAAGTGAAACTAATCCATTGAAAATTATTCCCGGAATGCAGGCGGAAGTGGATATCATGACGGGTAAGAAAACCGTTCTGAATTACCTGTTAAAACCGGTGTTACGAGCCAATGAGCGGGCTCTGCGTGAGCGCTAACGTGATGGTTTTTCTCTGTAGTCATAATCAAAAGCTTCGAGAGCACTGGTCAAAAGGTTTGTCTTTTAAAGGTGAGTCTGCCGTTGCCATTGACACTCTAGATCAGTTGCGCGACAGGCTAAATGGTTCAGCAGGTGTCCTGGTTTTACTGGATCTTGACGCTGTAGAAACTGAAGCCATCGCGTTTGTTAAAGACGTTCTTTCCAGGTATCCCGCTATTTATCTTTTTGCACTCACAGCTAAACCTAGTCCGACGCAAGGCATTGCACTTGCGCAAGTCGGTGTCAGGGGATATGGAAATAGCTGGATGCACCCGGATACCCTTCGGCAGTCCTCCCAGCTTATTCAGGCAGGTGAGGTCTGGCTGGGACAGGAAGTGATACAGCTACTTATTAAAGGTGTCTCAGCCGGTGATCGGTCGGTTAGTGGGACGCCCACTACAGCGGATAATCGATTATCTGTGCTCACTGCCAGAGAGCAGGAAATTTCACAAAGGGTCGCTGTTGGCGAAAGTAACAAGCTGATCGCCTATGAACTTGGTATCACCGAAAGAACAGTTAAAGCCCATATGAGTAATATTTTCCAGAAAACTGAAGTCAAAGACCGTCTCCAACTGGCCCTTTTGGTTAATAACCAGACTCACTGAGCCAACCTCTTCATCTGCTGGCTAGATTGTCTCCCTGGCAGTCTGTCAGTGTCTGTCTAAATATGCCATTAACTGACTAATATTTTTACTGTTTTTTATCTAAAGATAACGGCAGGTCAGTCGAAATAGTCTCTAGTACCATGGTCCAATAGAAAGAAAATTCTTTATGGCCCATGCTTACAGATATCTTGCCCATATTGGGCACAAGGCCTGATATACGGTTAATCCAAGAGGAAGCTATGGCAGATTCAAACACCCAGGATAATGGTAGCGCTATCGGTTACGTGAAGTTGATGAACGGACTTGTAAAGGCCGTCGATCTCAATGGTATCGAGCGGGTGCTGCAGATTGGGGATACGGTTTACGCCGATGAAACCATAGTGACAGCTCCTCGAGCCGCGGTCGTTATTGAATTACGGGATGGTAGTAACCTGAGTATGGGTGGCGAGAGCCAGGCCTTGCTTAATGATGAAGTCTACGATCCAAGTGTTGCTGAGAATGCTGCTGATAGGGCCAGCACGATCGATGCCGTGCAGCAGGCCATACTTGCCGGTGCTGACCCTACCGATTTGCTAGAGGCCACGGCTGCAGGTGCTGGTGATGCCACAACAGGTGATGGTAATCAGGGTCAGGTAGCGGTTGAGAGAACGGGAGATGAGACGACACCAGAGAGTGGGTTTGAGACGACGGGTTTGAATTTCCAGTTTGAGGAAACAGTCGAAGAGACAGGTGCGGTTCTTAGTTCTGTTATTGAGCCGGACCTTGGCCCAGGAAGCTTCAGCGTGGGTGATGTGAGTATCAGTGAAGGGGGTTTGATGACCTTCACCGTGACCCGCACGGGTGATGCAGCGGATCCGCAGGATATCGATTTTG
>JAPHUG010000025.1 GCA_026197195.1 Sedimenticola sp. | reverse complement strand
ATCTGATTATCCGCCTGGGATCAGCAGGTCTAGGATGTGTCCGCTTGCCAAAGGTTGGTTAGGTTAGATCAGAGAAAAAGCGCCCCACATTCGCAGTCTTAGTCCCCATTCAAAACTGCGAGTCACCCTGCCTGGCAAGCAGTTGCCGGGTTATAACAATATGACCAAAAACTTAGCGTGGCCCGGCCATAAATCAATAACGATTTTTGGAGGTATACATGACATCGGGTCTTGTTTTTGCACTGTTGTGCGCGGTAGGTGCAATTGCCTATGGCGCCTACTCCATCCGCTGGTTATTAGCCAAGCCGGAAGGTTCAGAAGCGATGCGCAATATCAGTCTGGCGATTCAAGAGGGGGCATCGGCCTATCTCAATCGTCAGTACATGGCCATCGGGATTGTAGGTGTGATCCTGTTTGGTGTGATATTCGCACTGCTGGGTTGGAAAACGGCACTGGGTTTTGCCATTGGCGCGGTCTTGTCTGGCTTGGCGGGTTATATCGGTATGCACGTTTCTGTGCGGGCCAATACACGTACGACTGAGGCGGCAAAGTCCGGTCTGAATGCGGCCTTGGCCGTGGCCTTTCGCGGAGGTGCGATTACCGGCTTGCTGGTAGTGGGCTTAGGGCTGCTCTCCGTCGCAGGTTTCTATGGAATGCTGGTAGAGATGACCCCGGCAGGTGAAACAGTCAAGCTCTCGCCCCTCATTGGCCTTGCGTTTGGTGGCTCGCTAATCTCCATCTTCGCCCGTCTGGGTGGCGGCATCTTCACCAAGGGTGCGGATGTCGGTGCCGATCTGGTCGGCAAGGTCGAAGCCGGTATTCCTGAAGATGACCCGCGTAACCCGGCAGTGATCGCCGACAACGTGGGTGACAATGTCGGTGACTGTGCCGGTATGGCGGCTGATCTGTTTGAAACCTATGCGGTGACCACCATTGCCACCATGATGCTGGGTGCGTTGATGTTCACGGATAACGCCAATGCGGCACTGCTGCCCCTCGTCCTGGGTGGCATCTCAATCCTGACCTCTATCATTGGCAGCTTCTTTGTGTCGGTGAAAGAGGGTGGAAAAATCATGAATGCCCTGTACCGGGCGCTGGGTGTCTCGGCGGTACTTTCAGCCATCGCCTTCTATCCGGTAACCCAGTGGTTGATGGGTGACAATGGCACTTATGCCATGATTGATATCTATGGAGCCGCGTTGACGGGTCTGATTATTACGGCCGCGTTGGTGATAATAACGGATTACTACACCTCAACCGATTATAAACCGGTCCGTCTGCTTGCAGCCGCATCCACGACCGGGCATGGCACCAATATCATCGCCGGCCTCGCGCTCTCCATGCGATCAACGGCTGCGCCCTTGATTGTTATCTGTGCCGGTATTCTGATCTCCTACAGTATGGCGGGACTCTATGGTATTGCCATTGCGGCTACAGCCATGCTCTCCATGACCGGCATTATTGTTGCCATTGATGCCTATGGTCCGATTACGGATAACGCCGGTGGTATTGCCGAGATGGCTGAGTTACCGAATGAAATCCGTAACACCACCGATGAGCTGGATGCGGTGGGTAACACGACCAAGGCAGTCACCAAGGGTTATGCTATTGGCTCTGCTGCGCTGGCTGCCCTGGTGCTGTTTGCTGATTACACCCGTGAGCTGGCTCACCATACGGGTCAGGACATGACGTTTGATCTCTCCAACCATTTGGTGATTGTCGGTCTGTTTATTGGTGGCCTTGTACCTTACCTGTTTGGTGCCATGGCGATGGAAGCGGTGGGACGTGCTGCGGGTGGTATCGTGGTTGAAGTACGCCGCCAGTTCAAAGAGATCCCGGGTATTATGGATCGGACCGCCAAGCCGGATTACTCCCGTGCTGTGGATATGCTGACGAAATCAGCCATCAAGGAGATGATCATCCCCTCCCTGCTGCCTATTGCCGTACCGCTTGCGGTTGGTCTGCTGTTGGGTCCACAGGCACTGGGAGGTGTATTGCTTGGATCGATCATCACCGGCCTGTTTGTCGCCATCTCCATGACCACCGGTGGTGGTGCCTGGGATAATGCCAAAAAGTTTATCGAGGATGATAATCACGGCGGCAAAGGTTCAGAGGCCCATAAAGCGTCTGTAACCGGCGATACCGTAGGTGATCCCTATAAAGATACGGCCGGTCCGGCGATTAATCCGTTAATCAAGATCATTAATATTGTGGCCTTGATGATAGTACCTTTGATGTAAGCGTTTGGATGAGTGGTACCAGACGTTCTGGTTACCACTCGCGCAACAGGAGAATGAAGATGGGTAAAGTCAGAATTCAAATGGCACCAGAGATCGAATTCAAGATGGAACTCGATGTGCCGGATGTTGATACAGGTACGCGTGACTACGATGTTCAGCAGCATAAAACAGAGGTTTATGCAGAGTTTGAGCGTCGATTGAAGGCGGCCTTCCCGGAAGGTTATCGTATGCACACCTTTGAGTTTGGTCTCGATACCGGTTGGCACGAAGACCTGGGATCAGACTGATCCGGCCTGATCAAACGCCCTGGCCGCCTCCGTGCGGCCAGGGCGTTTTTTTGTGCAGAATGAAACCGGGCGGTTTTTTCATCAATAACCCTTGTTAAACAAAGGTTTGACTGCTACTTTTTGTTAAAGGTAAGGGATTAGCTGTATCTGTCCTCAACAACCCCTAATGGATGGGAGAGATACAGTGGAAGGAAGTGCCGTTGAAATACCCTGTCAGGCCGATCCGTCAGATGGATTGGCTGAGGCGAAGCAAGACCACTATGCCGAGTATCTTGCCAAGGTCAACGAGACCAATGATGTTCAGGCCACGGAAGATATCTGCAACAGTCGGGGTGTGCTGCTGGTCAAGGCAGGGGCCCGGATTGATCAGGGGGTTGCAGAGCGCATATTACAACACAAACTGATCAAGCCACTGGAAGATCAGGTGGCGCTCAAGGATCAGATCGATGGTGACAAACTGGCCGGCCACTTCGCCCTTCTGGCCAGACGCTTCTCTGATATTGCCCGCATTAATCGCTCACTCAACTTTGAAGCGGAATTCAAGACACTGATCCACTTCCCCGCTGTCAGCAGCTGTCTTTGCCAGAAGATCACGGTGTTGATGGAGCGCCTGCCGGAGCATTTTGAGGCGGGGCTGTTTGGCGGTTGGCTCGGTGCCCTGGTCGCCAGAGAGATGCGGCTGGGCAAGGATCAGATCCGTGCGGCCTTCTTTGCGGGACTGACCCGGGACCTCGGCTTTCTGCATATTGATCCTGCGATTGTTTACAAACAGGGTGCGCTGACGGCGGAGGAGTGGCGAGCGATCATGAGCCATGTGCTGGTGGCCAATCTGTTTCTATCCAATCTCTCCTGCGTAACACAGGAGGTGGTGACGGCCGTTGTTGAACACCATGAACGCTATGATGGCACCGGCTACCCCACCGGTCGCTCCGGCACCCAGTTGAGCACCCTGGGTAATATCATCGGCCTGGTGGATACCCTGCAGGCGTTACGCATGAAACAGTTTGCCAAGCGCGGACGTAACCTGATGGATGCCCGTCCCTATCTGCAACTGAATGTGGGAAAGCACTCGGTTCCGGTGTATGAGGCGATGATGAAGATCCTGAAAAAGTCGGGTCTGCAGATGACGCGCACTCAGGGTGATGAGCTGGCCATAGTGGCGGCCCGTCTGCAGGATCGGCTGGTGACGCTGCAGAAGGTGTTGCCGGTGCTGGAGCAGTTGATAAAGCTGAGTAGCGAACTGCCGAGGCTGAACAAACAGGGGCGCTCATCCAGCGTGGTTGCCACCAATGTACTCGATATGATTCAGCGCAGTGGGTTAAATCAGGATGAGTTGATCGACTGGGCGCGGGGTGTCGAGAATGACCCACAGACGTCGGATGTGGACGAAATCAATGAGATGGAGCTGCTGGCCAATGAGCTGATCTGGCAGCTGAACAGTGTGCACCGCGCCTGCCGCCAATTCTGTGAAGAACAGGGTACAAACAGTGCGGCCATGGTGCGTATCGAGGCCCAGTGCAAGCTGCTGGGTAGCCTGCTCTCACCCGGTTAGAAGCCGGTCACCAGCCCGGCTGTTTCACTTTTCAGAGACAACGTTCGCCAAGACTTGATAATTACATGGTTTCAGACGGATGGCTTCAAGAGGTAAACTACCCAGCCTGATTGCGTAGACCGTGGAACACCATGTTTTATACCGATAGTTACGATGTGATTGTAGTGGGTGGCGGCCATGCCGGTACCGAGGCGGCGCTGGCGTCTGCCCGAATGGGTGCCCGTACCCTGTTACTCAGTCACAACATTGAGACCCTGGGGCAGATGAGCTGCAACCCCGCGATAGGCGGGATAGGCAAGGGCCATCTGGTCAAAGAGGTGGATGCACTGGGTGGTATTATGGCCCGGGCCACCGATCGGGGTGGCATCCAGTTCCGCATTCTCAATGCCAGTAAAGGGCCAGCTGTCCGGGCGACCCGGGCCCAGGCTGATCGGGTTCGCTACAAGGCGGCGGTACGTTATGCCCTGGAGAACCAGCCGAACCTGGATCTGTTTCAGCAGGCGGTGGATGACCTGATTGTTGAAGGTGAACAGGTCACGGGTGTCGTGACCCAAATGGGTCTCAAGTTTCACGCCAAAGCGGTGGTGCTGACAACTGGCACCTTTCTGGGTGGCCGTATCCATATCGGGTTAAATAATTATGAGGGGGGGCGTGCCGGTGATCCCCCGGCCAATGCCCTGTCACAACGGCTGCGGGAACTGCCGTTCAATGTCTCCCGGCTCAAGACCGGTACGCCGCCCCGTATCGACAGTCGAACCATTGACTACTCCCAGCTTCAGGCACAGCCGGGGGATGACCCGGCCCCGGTCTTCTCCTTCATGGGATCGCGGGATGAGCATCCACGTCAGGTGAGCTGCCACATTACCCACACCAATGAGCGGACCCATGAAATTATCCGCGGTGGTATGTCACGCTCTCCCATGTATACCGGTGTGATTGAGGGAGTGGGTCCACGCTACTGCCCCTCTATTGAGGACAAGGTGGTGCGCTTTGCGGATAAAAACGCCCATCAAATCTTTATAGAGCCGGAGGGGCTGGATTGTAACGAGGTCT
>JAPHUG010000198.1 GCA_026197195.1 Sedimenticola sp. | reverse complement strand
GCCATGCCACCGATGCCTGCCATGCCGCCAATGCCTGCCATGCCCCAGATGACAAGATAGATTATCTTGGTCGTAGTAAAAAAAACGGGGCCGATTGGCCCCGTTTTCTGTTTGCTGGTATCTGCTTATCAGCCAAAAATATCGTGGGTGATATTGTTGAACCAGCTGTGTGCATAAAGCACTTCGCGCTTGAATGTTTCAGGGCTTGCATCACCTGGTGTCAGGCCGCCAGATACTGATGTGATCTTGGAGCGGTCTTCTGCCAGACGATAAACCGCGGCAACCGAGAAGCCATAGTCTTTACCTGCAATGGAGTAGCAAGTATTAACATAGGAAGGTGTGCCGGGCTCGTGGCCATTCATCATGGCGACGATGGCAGCAGCAACGACCTTAGCCTGTGAGTTACCGGAGTAACCCGATTTGGGCATGCCGGTAGCAATGCTGGCATCACCAATGACGTGGATATTGGGATGAATCGTCGATTCAAATGTACCCAGGTCAACAGGACACCAGCCGCTGTCGTTAGTCAGGCCTGCTTCAAAGGCAATCGCACCGGCTTTCTGGGGTGGAATGACATTGAGGACATCAGCCTTGATCTCGTCACCAAAGGCGGTGACGATGGAGTTATTGTTGGCATTTACTTTAACGACACCAGCCTCTTCCTGCTGACCATGCCACTCGATCATGGCATTATCGGTCTCGTAGCCGTACATCTTCTTCCAGGCGCCAGTAAACAGCCCCTGCTTGGAGAATTTTGGCTTTGGATCGAAGATCATGACCTTTGATTTTGGCTTGTGATGCTTCAGATACATGGCGATCTGACTGGCACGCTCGTAAGGTCCTGGAGGGCAACGGAAAGGGTTAGGTGGCGCAGCAATAACTACGGTGCCGCCATCTTTCATGTCCTCAAGCTGTTTACGGAGTGTTGCTGTCTGTGAGCCGGCTTTCCAGGCGTGTGGGATCGTCTCGGCAACCTTGGCATCATAGCCTTCGATCTTGTCCCAGCGGAAATCAATACCGGGTGCCACGATACAGCGATCATAGCCGTAGGTCCCGCCACTCGATGTTTTTACAACGCGAGCCTTGGCATCAATGCCTGTTACTTTGGCGTGGACTACCTTGACGCCGTGTTTTCCGAGTCCGGTATAACCGAACTTGATGGAATCCATAGAACGCTCACCACCCAGTACCTCGTTACTCATGTAGCAGGTGTAGTAGTTGCTATTGGCTTCAATCAGGGTCACATCAGCAGTTGGATCGGCCAGTCGGATATATTTGGCGGCTGTTGCACCGGCGGTACCACCACCGACTACAACCACTTTTTTACTGGCACCCAGGGCAATATAGGGTGCGCCGATCATACCGGCGGCCGTTGCTATACCAGCAGTTTGTATAAATCCTCTACGTGTAATCTTCATAGTCATCTGTCCCCTGCCTTATTTCTGCTGGCTAGCATAGAAGTTGAGGAGTGCAATGACGCCGTCACTACCCTCTCGTTCTAACAATTCGCTCAGCTTCTTTTTCATCTTCTTGGTAGCTTCGCGGTCCCCTGCTTTGTAGTCGGCCAAGGTCCAGTTGACATAAGGTGTCCACTGGCCAGCCAGTACGCCGGCATCATCTTCTGCTGACTGACCGCCATCGGCATGACATTTTTCACAGTACTTATCATGAAGTTTGGCGCCTTTGTCAGCCAGGGCTGGATCAAAGTCCTGCTTGGCCTTCATGAATTTTTTGCCACTGTAGAATTTGGCCATGGCACCTATCTCATCCTCGGTGTAACCCTTGGCAATACGACCCATGATCGTAGAGGGGATTTCACCGCTGGCGAAGCCAGCCATGGTTTCATTGAAGTAGGTGGGGGAGAGTCCCGCAATAGAGGGTGCTGCAGGTCCCATGCTATTGCCGCCAGTGCCATGACAACCGGCACAGGTATTGGCCAGCATGGCAGCATCAGCGCCCATCATCAGTTTTGGCTTATCGGCTGCGGAGACTGAAAATGCGGCACTAACCGCAAGTCCAGCGACCAGTGCGGCCTTAGTTAACATTTTATACGCCATGATACCTCCTTTGGTTTTCAGGCTTTTTTGTTAAAAAGAGGGTGTAGATGCACTCTTTTTTACAATGCACTAACACCAGCGGTGCTGGCGTGTCCTGCATCACTTTATTGACATGAATAGTTGGTTCTCATGTCTGGATGTACCGGAAGTCCGGTTACAATCACTTACGCTATTTCTTGCTTAAGATTCACCAGCAAGGAGCGCGATGACTTTCTTGTTTCTTTTCTTTTTGGCGATATCCGCGGCTGTTCGTCCGCTATGATCTTTCATATTGATATCAGCACCATTAATGAGTAACAGTTTGACCAGCTCTTCATTGCGGGTTGTTGCTGCCTCCATTAGGGCCGTCACGCCGTCATTGTCGGCTATATTGACATCAGCCTTGCGGCGTAGCAACAGCTCAACCGCTAAATGATGTCCTTGACCAACGGCCCAGATGAGTGGTGTGGCCCCATCAGTGTCATGGGCGTTAACGTTGGCACCCCGTGTCAAGAGAACCTCCATGACTTTGGTATGTCCCTTGTCAGCCGCTATAATCAGCGCGGAAGTACCGTGGTTATCTCGGGCCTCAATATCGGCGCCCCTTTCAATCAGCATGGCTGCTGTTTCAAAGTGTCCTTTCTCTGCGGCGTGTATCAGGGCGGTCTTGCCTTCGTTATCTCCCAGGTTAGGATTGGCTCCCTTATAGAGTAACTGCTCAACCATATCAGTTAGCCCATACCGGGCGGCAATGATCAGGGAGTCCCAGCCTGCGCGAGTGCGTGCATTCAGATCAGCGCCTCGTTCCAGTAGCATGGCTGTCAGGGCTGAGTGGCCATTTTCTGCTGCAAAAGTAAGGGCTGTGCAGCCCGCAACGGCTTTTGCATTAACGTCGGCTCCGCGGGTAAGTAGCAGGGCTGTCGTCTCAAAGTTATTATTCTGGATGGCCATCATCAGTGCGGTTACCCCGAACTGATTGCCCGTGTTTACGTCTATCCCTTCATCCAGTAGCCGAATTACGGTATCGATGTCTCCGATACTGGCAGCCAGTCGGTATTCAGCCTCTTTATCACTTTGATCTGCCAACGCAGTACCCGTGACGAATAGGCTAAACAGTATAGCGAAGACCCAGTTCTGCTTCATTGATCTCTACCGCTTCTCAAGTGATACCGTGAATTGCTCAACCCTTGTTATCTGCATCAGTTTCATCGGGTTCATCGGGCTCTGTATGGGCAATACCTTTGTGACAGTCAATGCAGGTTTCACCTTCATCAACAGCCTTGGAGTGGCGTTTACGAGCCATACGATCCTGAGAACTCAGATCCATCTGGTCAAAATCATGGCAGCTACGACACTCTCTGGAGTTGGACGCCTTCATTTTGGCCCAGACACGACTGGCCATGTCCCATCGATGTGCTTCATATTTCTCGGGTGTGTCAATCGTGCCGAGGATTTCGTGAACGACATCCTTATACGCAAGCACTTTGGCAACCATTTTGGGGCCAAACTCTTTTGGAACATGACAGTCAGAACAGGTGGCACGAACACCCGAGGTATTCTTGTAGTGAACGGTCTCTTTGTATTCCTCAAGATTGACCTTCATGGAGTGGCAGGAGGTGCAGAATTCCATCTCATTGGTCGCAGAGAGCCCCATATTGAAAAGGCCCGTAAAGAGGATGCCTGCCGAAAAAACAAGCACGAGAATGAGGACGAATTTTTTCCTTGATGTGTTCCCACCATTGGAACTGCTTGCCATACACTACCCTCAAATAAGGATCCATGTGGAAATGTAAGGCAATCAACGCAGGGAAAATCAGGCTGGTTTAGTTAACCGGCTAGCTTTTGGATTCCCCGTTTGTATACCTCATTCCACATAGAGTTTATCTTTATTATTCACAACGATGGTACGGGATATCAGGGCTTTTTGCAAAGCAGCTAGCGGTTTTCCATAACATAGTTTTTAACTGTGAAACGGGGGGTGTCAAAAGGATATGTGTTGCTCCAAGATATTGTTATTTAATGTAATTCTATATCTTGTTCGATGGGATTTTACAGGTTATTGAAAATTGCTGTGCATTAATCAGAAAATTGAATGGCCTTTTGCCTCTATTTGCAAATGAAACTCAGGCCGTTAGTTTTGCATACAGTAGCGGGAGTTCGCGGGGCAGCTGTGAAGGCTTGTGAATCACCACATAGCTGCCTGTCCCGAATAGATGGGGCAGATAATCGTTGGCCTGTGCGTCGATGGTGACGCAGAACGGCTGCAGACCCAGTTGCCGTGCCTCATGAATGGCGCGCCGGGTATCCTCGATTCCGTAGCGCCCTTCATATTTATCCAGGTCGTTGGGTTTACCGTCAGTGAGAATCAGCAATAGCCGGCGCCCGGCAGGCTGGTCTTTCAAAATATCGCTGCTGTATCGAATGGCTGCACCCATGCGGGTATAGTAGCCAGGTTTTATCGCGTCAATGCGCCCACGAATGGCACCGGAGTAGTGCTCTTCGAAGGTTTTTAGATGATGCACGCGCACAGGATCCCGTTTGCGTGATGAGAAGCCATACATGGCAAATTGGTCGCCTGTTGCTGAGAGGCTTTCTGCAAACAGATAGAGTGAGTCCCTGATGACATCAATGACTCGAGAATGATTGTTGACCCAGGTGTCTGTTGAGAGTGACAGGTCGGCGAGCAGCAGGCAGGCCAGGTCTCTGGCTCCGACACGCAGATCTTTATAGAGGCCGTCGCTGGCGGATGTGTGCCCGGCGGCCCTGTCAGTTGCATAACGCATATAGGCATCCAGGTCGATCTCACAGCCGTCCTGTTGTGAGCGGTGCCATATGCGGGCCGGGGTGAGGTGCTGGAACTGTGCCCGCAGTTTATGTGCTGTTTTACGCAGTGTGTCTGGAAGCTCGCAGGGGCTGGCATCTGCCGCCACCATAGGCTGTATGCGGCAGTGATCAGGTATGAGTTTCTGCTTTTTGAAATCCCACTCGGGGAGCAGGATGCCTTCATTAAGTATCAGGTCATCATTAGCTTCGGAAGGAAGGTCCAGGTCGAAACGCAATTTTCCAGCAGAAGCTTTAGCATCACGACTCACACTCAGGTTGTCCATGTCCTTAAGGGCATCGGCCGCACTGTCGAGGTCGTCATTCTCCTCTGAACTCCGATCCAGGTTGGCAAACTCACCCCAGGTAAAGATATTCTCCATGCGGATGGTGATCAGGCCTTGATCCTCTTTTTCGGGTTTTTGTGCGCGCTCAGACTTGTGGCGCTGCATGTCTTCAATCTCTTTTATCTCGCCATCGCCCCGTTCACCTTGTTCATCGCCGGCCTGGGCCGTTGCTGGAGCTGAGATGGGTGGAAAGGGATGGAGCCAGAGCGGTACCGGTTGCGGTGGTCGTTTGGCAGCAGGAAGCTGTTCGACTGTTCCTGGTTCCCGCAGTGCCTGACGTATGGCCCGTTCCTGTTCAGCCTCTGCAGCGGGCAGTTTTTCGATCGGCATACGCTCAGCCAGGTGTGCTTCTACCAGAGCGGTATAGCGTTTACTGATGCCGGGGTAGTCATGCAGTGTTTTCACGGTAAGGCGTTGGTTCTTGTTTAACCAAGCCTCTTCTTCCTGGTGATCACCAACGGCTAGCGCCGCCAGCCAGGTATAGAGATAGTGATTGAGTTGCCTTTCGGGGAAATAGTCAATACTGGCGGGTAGCCTGAGTGATTGTTCATCACGCCAGGCGAGCTCAATGCGTTTGTTGTTTCCTGCAATGCGTTGCAGAAGGCCGCGGCGGGCGCCATGTTCAGTGGCATTGGCGGCAGCCACTTCCAGCCCGCCATCACCTCCCAGAGCGCGGAACATAATACCCATGGTCAGCTCGATCTCTTCCAGATGCACGGCGGCTTCAGGGTAACGGGTTTCTGCCATCCGTGTGACCATTCGGTGCCAGATTTCACCAACTTTCTCTTCCACGGTTAATGCTCTCCCCGTTGCTGGGTGCAGTCTTGATCACTGTTTTGGGTGGACGCTGTGTAGCGTTTTCCATTCTGTTCACGTCCCGTAACCACGGGAATAGCTTCCAGATCATCAACCCACTTCAGCAGGCCGGGGCGCGTCTGTTGTGCCTGGACCTGATCACAGGCCGATATGCATTGTGCGCACTCTGTGCAGGTAAACATCTTTCGTTTTATTGAACGGGGTTTGAGGCGCATGGGGCAGACATTGTCACAGGCGTTGTTACAGTCAGAGCAGAGGTTGGCGCGTTTTCTGTCAAACCCCACCACCATACTCCGGTTGTTAGCCATCCAAGCCAGGCTCTGAAACAACCCCACGGCACAACCAAACCGACAGAACAGGTGGCGGGCAAACATAAACTCAATAAAGAGCAGGAAGGTGCCCACACCCAGAAATCGCATCTGGTTACCGGTTAGAGAAGCGGTCAGTAGATTATGGTAGATCTCAAAAGGGGGTAGTAAGTAGGTCAGTAGTGACAAGGCCCAGAGAAAAGCAAAAAACAGCGCGGCCAAAACTGTGACGGGCCAGTAGCGATTATCGGCTTTTTGGATGGTGCCGTTGGGTTGTAGCTCGGGCAGTGGGTTTTTCTCCCAGACGCTGGGTTTGCCACTGGCACGATGCATGAGCTTATTGATTGTTTCGACGACAGAGAAGTGAGGGCAGAGCCAACCACAGTAGAGGCGCCCAAAACGCCATGCGCTCCAGATCAATCCGCCGCCCACCAGGGCGAGGGGGATGAAGCCGCGAACAATCAGGTTAAAAGCCGCCTCGCCGGGACCAATCTCTCCAGCAATAAAGGCATCAAGACCGAGGGTCCAGTGCTGACCCAGAAAGAAGAAATGATTCTGGGTCAGATCAAAACGGAACAGATCCAGTGGTGGTGCCAGTACAAATAACGCGAAAAAGCCGGCCTGAAACCAGAAGCGCTTCTTTTGCAGTTTTGTCGCTTGTGTGACGAGACTCATAGGGAATTAGCGACCAAACGCAATATCCACTACTTCCATGAGTGCGCGAGTTGTCTCTTCATCGTCGGTCAAGGGTTCCACCATGGCGGCACGGCATGCTTCCATGGGATCATAGCCACCGAGAATCAGCGTGGCCGTATAGACCAGTAGTCGGGTTGAGGCGGCCTCTTCCAGGTCGTGATCTTTGAGTGCGCGTAGAGAATTGGCCAGGCTGACCAAGCGTTTGGCCATCATCTCGTCAATACCGGTTTCACCGATAATAACTTCCTGCTCTAGTTCTGCCTTGGGAAAATCAAAGCGTGCGGCCACAAAACGCTGCCGTGTACTCGGCTTCATTCCCTTCAGCAGGTTTTGATAGCCTGGGTTATAGGATACAACCAGCATAAACTCAGGCGGGGCCTGTAGAATTTCGCCGGTACGTTCAATGGGCAGAATGCGTCTGTCATCCGTCAGGGGATGCAGTACCACGGTGGTGTCCTTGCGCGCCTCAACCTCTTCATCTAAATAGCAGAT
>JAPHUG010000340.1 GCA_026197195.1 Sedimenticola sp. | reverse complement strand
TGATCCTGGGTACCCGTTCGGCCCTACTTACCCCGTTACCGCGGCTAGGCTTGGTTGTGGTGGATGAAGAGCATGATCTCTCCTATAAGCAGCAGGATGGCTTTCGCTATTCGGCCAGGGATCTTGCGGTGATTCGCAGCCAACGAGCAGATTGCCCGGTGATTCTGGGGTCTGCCACCCCCTCTCTTGAGACGTTACAGAATGCACGGGGTGGGCGCTATAAACACCTGCTGCTTAGTAATCGGGCGGGTGAGGCTAAGCCTGCTCCGATGCATCTTCTGGATATCCGGTCAGTAAGACTTCAGGCAGGGCTGTCACCGGTCCTGATAGAAAAGATCCGGGAGACTCTGGTGTCAGGTAATCAGGCGCTGCTGTTTATCAATCGACGGGGTTACGCGCCGATTGTCACCTGTCACGATTGTGGCTGGATAGCCGAGTGCCGTCGCTGTGATGCACGCATGACGCTGCATGGGGCCAGCGGCATTCTCTGGTGTCATCATTGTGGTTCTCAGCGGCGTCTTGATCCCCGTTGTCCTGAGTGTGGGGCAGATGACCTCCGCTCGCTTGGTCAGGGGACGGAGCGGGTTGAAGAGGTGCTTTCCCAGCTGTTTCCAGAGGCGGGTATTGTTCGGATAGATAGGGACACCACCCGGCGCAAGGGGAGTCTGGCTAAGTTGCTCGAGGGCATCCGAAAAGGTAAGTACTCACTCCTCCTGGGCACCCAGATGCTGGCGAAGGGACACCATTTTCCTGATGTGACTCTGGTGGGTATTCTGGATGTGGACCAGGGCCTGTTTGGTGCCGATTACCGTGCTGCAGAGCGGATGGCGCAACAGATCGTGCAGGTCTCCGGAAGGGCCGGTCGTGCGGAAAAACCGGGTAGGGTACTGATTCAGACCCGCCACCCGGATCACCCCATGATGCAGCGGCTGATCCAAAGTGGTTACAGGGCCTTTGCAGATGAGGTGCTGGCGGAGCGGCAAGCGGCATTGTTTCCCCCGTTCAGCTATCAGGCACTGTTGCGGGCCGAGGCACCGCAGGAGTCTGCTCCCCGGGCTTTTCTGGATGAGGCCCATGAACAGGGGCTTTTGCTTGCTGGTGGGAGAGTGGAGTTCTGGGGGCCGGTGCCGGCTCCGATGGAGCGACGTGCCGGACGCTATCGCGCCCATCTGCTCCTTCAGGCCAATCAGCGGGGCGATCTGCAGCGTCTGCTTGCTCCGTGGTTGAACACCCTGGTTGGGTTGAAGTCAGCACGGCGGGTACGCTGGTCTATCGATGTTGACCCTCAAGAGATGTTTTAGGTATCGGTCGATTTCTGTGAACTAGGCGTCCCAAGCAGGCTGATTTATTCCGGCAGTTCGTCGGAGGCAGTTACCCTGGAACCCGCTTTGTTGTATCCTAGCCCGTTTCCCGAATGTCCCGTTTTTTAGGTAGAAAATGAAGAACCTGATACAGAAACTGGTTTTGCAGTCCCTGGCCAAGATCGCGGCCGAGGGTGTTATTGGTGAGGATCAGATCCCCGAGCCAATTATTGAGCGCACACGGGACCCCCGTCACGGTGACTTTGCCTGTAATGTGGCGATGGTGCTCTCCAAGGTGGCCCGCTGCAAACCCAGAGACCTGGCCGAAAAGCTGATAGCGGCAATGCCCGATTCTCCTGCGGTTGCAAAGGTTGATATTGCGGGTCCGGGCTTTATTAATTTTACCCTGCAAGAGGGGGCTTATCTTGATGTTGTCAATCAGGTTCTGAGTCAGGGGCATGGTTTTGGTCGCAGCGAGTTAGGTGCAGGTAAACGTATCCAGGTCGAATTTGTCTCCGCCAACCCAACCGGGCCACTTCATGTGGGCCATGGGCGCGGTGCCGCTTACGGGGCGGTCGTTGCCGATCTGCTGGAGGCGGTGGGTTACGAGGTGCATCGTGAGTATTATGTTAACGATGCCGGCCGTCAGATGGATATTCTGGCGGCCAGTATGTGGCTGCGTTACCTGGAGCTGTGCGATGAGAGCCTGACCTTCCCGTCGAATGGTTACAAGGGTGATTATGTCTGGGATATCGCGGCCACCCTGCACCGGGAGCACGGAGATGCCTATCGTCACAGCACTGAAGAGGTGTTTGATGGCGTCTGTGCTGATGAGCCTGCGGGCGGTGACAAAGAGAAGCATATAGATGAGCTGATCGAGCGCGCTAAAAGCCTGTTGGGAGATAATCGCTATCGTTATGTCTTTGA
The DNA here is from genome assembly GCA_026197195.1 of Sedimenticola sp. Taxonomy (GTDB): domain Bacteria; phylum Pseudomonadota; class Gammaproteobacteria; order Chromatiales; family Chromatiaceae; genus Sedimenticola. The sequence goes on along the minus strand of JAPHUG010000340.1, from coordinate 210 downwards.
GCTGGCGTTGAACACGATCCTGGATGATATCCGGGATGACCTGGCGTTGTTTGGTGTGACCTATCAGGAGTGGTATTCCGAACGGAGTCTGACCGAGTCCGGTGCGGTGAACAAGACACTGCAACGGCTGCGTGACTCCGGACATGTCTATGAAAAAGAGGGCGCCCTCTGGTTCAAGTCCACCGATTTTGGTGATGAGAAAGACCGGGT
>JAPHUG010000377.1 GCA_026197195.1 Sedimenticola sp. | reverse complement strand
TTGGGGTCACTCTGGGCGCGGCGAATCAGCTCGGCCTCTTCATCGGCCTCGGTGGCCTGGATGTAGAGGATCAGGCTGTGCTCGGCGAGCAGGTCGATCACCTCGGGTGCTTCCATATCGCAAAGACTGCCCCCCACGTCATTGACGAAGTGTTGATAGCCGTAGATATCCCGTGCCTTGTGGATGAACTCCGGCACATCCCGCATGGCGTTGATCTCGGCGGTGCGATATTGGGCCTGGCGTTGCTGGAAGTCGCCCAGCGGTACCCCCCCTAACTCCGGGTTGCCCAACTTACCCACATACGAGAGGACTGGCCCAAGGTCATCCACTTTGATGTTGTTACGGATGTAGATCCAGTCCTTGCGCAGCAGATCGCGCAGGAAGGGCACCTGCATCGCCTCCTGCTTGATGGTGTCGAGGATGGATTCATCCAGGTAGCGGGTGCCGATACGGTAATCACCGGAGTAGTGGAACCAGTTATAACGCCGCATCATCTTGGACAGATGGGTCTTGCCCACGCCGGACATGCCCAGCAGGGTGATGCTCTTGTTTTTCCAGTTACGGAATGCTTCCAGGCTTAACTTCACGGCTTGCGGTCTTCTCTCTACAGGTTAAGGGTCTTCTTGGATCACCTAATATAACCGAAATCAACGGGATGCGTCCCTCTGCTCTCCTATTCCAGCCATAAAAGGAAGTAAGAGCAAAACTAGGCAGATCAGGATGACGCCCTGCCAGTCCCACCGGGTATAGGCCAGTCCGCTGAGGGTGATGCCTACCCAGCCGCCGACATAATAGAACAGGACGTAGAGGGCATTGGCCCGGCCCTGGCCGCCGGTGAGGCGTCGATTGAGTGAGCCTACAGCTGCCGCATGGACCGCAAAGAAGCCGGCGCAGAGACCGAGCAGGCCGAGAATAATGGCCAGGATTGAGGGCAGCAGGGTCAAGGCAATCGAGGCGCCGAGTAGCAGCGTACCGCCCAACAGGGTTGCTCCGCTACCGATACGGTTGCTGATCCGCCCGGACAGTGGCCCCATGAAAATGCCCATTACATAGACCAGATAGAGCAGCGTGATCATCTCGGTAGAGAGGTTGAAGGGTGCCGCGGCCAGGCGAAAAGGCAGGTAGTTGAAGACCGATGAGAAGATGAAGAAGCCGCCGGCGGCGGCCAGATAGATGCGCACCAGCTCCCAGCGTTGTAACAGGGAGATAAAACGGGGCTGTTCCCGGTTGGAGAGCGTCTCTTTGGGCTGTTTTGGCAGTATATACCAGGCTGAAAAGGTGGCGAGCAGAATAAGCACGGCGGCGGAGACAAAGGCGTAGCGCCAGTGCAGCGGTGGGTGAATCCAGCCACCCAGAAGCCGACCGCCGAGACCACCCACCACGGTGGCGGAGACATAGGCACCCATCACTACGTTGAGCCGCTCAATCGGCAGGCTCTTGGCCAGGTAGGCCGCGATACAGGTGGTCAGGGCCGGGATAAACAGCCCCTGGATAAAGCGGGCCCCGATCAGTACCCAGATATTCTCGGTTATGGCGCAGACCAAACCGGCTAGGGCCACGGCAATGCCACCGGTGAGGATGATCGGCTGGATCGGCAGGCGGTCCACCAGTACCCCAAACGGCAGGTTGGAGAGGGCAATGCCCAGAATCACCGCCGCCACGGTATAGGAGACCAGCAGGGTGTTGGCAACGAACTCGGCCTGTAGCACCGGCAGGACCGGCTGGGTCAGGTAGATATTGGTAAAGGAGGCGGCCACCAGGGCAAACACCACCAGTTGCAGCCGCAAGGGCGAGTGTTCACGCATTCAGGTGCAGCCACCACAACTGCCGCATCGCCAGTCACTGCCATTGACGGCTTGATAAAACCAGCGGGCATGCTGCTCATCGATCGGGATGTCATTGTCAATAAACAGATCGCTCAACCAGTCGATATTTTCCAGCACCCAGTCATCTTCATCCAGCCCCTCGGCAAACTCCGGGTCGTCAGGATAGAGGAAGGAATAGATGCCATAGGTACCCATATCCTCCTCCGCACGGGGCTGAGGGATCTCCAGGGGGCGACCCTGATAGCTGATCTCCCAGCGGCCGAGACAGATCAGATGGCCCTGTTCGCTCCAGGCGGCGGTGAATGGGTTGCTCATGAGTAGCAGTATAGTCAGTTCAATTATGATCACGCCTCTGCCCCGGCTTTAATTAGCCGGGGCAGAGGCAAGGGCGGGCATTATATACGATCTTCAGGCACAGTCTGAAGTTTGGATTGGTGGATCTGTGCGGCTTTGATGCGACCCCGAACCACCCAGCTATTACCCATAAATAGGCGATACAGCAGAGGAATTACAAACAGGGTCAAAACTGTTGAGACCGCCAGTCCCCAGACGATAGCCGTGGCGACGGGTCCCCACATCAGGGACGAGCCGCCGAGCCCGGTGGCCAGCGAGAAGAGCCCGGCAATGGTGGTCATGGAGGTGATGAGGATCGGGATCACC
>JAPHUG010000176.1 GCA_026197195.1 Sedimenticola sp. | reverse complement strand
GCCAGATCCATCATATTCAGCGTACCCGTCACCGAATAGATCAGACCCACGCCAATCAAGAAGAAGGTGGCGCCCAGAGTCCCCATGATCAGGTACTGATAGGCCGAAGTCAGTGCCTGGCGCTTTCGCCCAAGACTGATCAGAGCGTATGAGGAGAGCGAAGATATCTCCAGGAAAACGAACACATTGAAAATATCACCGGTCTGCGTAATACCGAGCAAACCAGCAAAACAGAGCAGAAAGGCACTGTAAAACAGCGGTAATTTGCCAGCAGCTATCTCTTTTTCGGCACTCAGCAGGGCATAGGGTACCGTGACAGCAGCGATGCCTGAAATAATCAGGGCAACCAATGCATTCAATGCATCGATACGGTACTCAATACCCCAAGGAGGTGCCCAGCCACCCAGTTCATAGCTGATCAAACCGTTACCAACAACCGCAGACAGCTGCACACCTGCAAGCACGAAACTGGTGACGGTTACCAAAAGCGTCAGCAACCAGGCCATCCGAGCACGCGGCAGAACCGCCACAATAGGGGCTGCCAAGAGCGGGATAACAACAAGCAGTAGACTTAAATGACCTTGCATCATAGTGAATGATCACACTCGTGAATTTCGTCTTCCTCAATGGTGCCGTAGGACTCCTTGATTCGAACGACCAGTGCCAGCCCGAGCGCCGTTGTGGCAACGCCGACAACGATTGCTGTAAGGATTAACACGTGAGGCAAGGGATTGGAGTAGAGCACAACACCCTCGGTGGTAATAGGTGCCGCGCCGCCTGTCACTGTACCAATGCTAATGTAGAGTAAAAAGACGGATACCTGGAAGATATTCAAACCCACTATTTTTTTAACGAGGTTACCCTTACTGATGACGGTATAGAAACCGAGCATCATTAAAATGATAACGATCCAATAGTTGTAGTGGCCTATAAAAAAATCCACTAAATTCTACCTCGGCCTGCAAAAGCAAAAAAGATAATCAACATGACGGAGAAAACGGTAATGCCAACACCGAGTTCCACCAACAAAATCCCCAGGTGCTGCCCGGCGATTTGATTACTGGCCAGCACGGTATAGTTAAGGTAGTTTCCGCCGAAGAGCAAGGATACAAGACCGACCCCGCCATAGATAAGCACGCCCATACTGGCGAGCACCCTTAGTAGGGTAGACGGGATCACTTGCTCTGCCGCATCAAGCCCGAACACCAACGCATACAGAATGATGGCCGCGCTCATTATCACGCCCGCCTGAAAACCACCGCCAGGGCCAAAATCACCGTGAAACTGCACATAGAGTGCAAATACGATAATTAATGGGATCAGGATCTTTGATACAACCCTAAGGATAAGATTATTCATCGTCATCCTCTCCTGCCTGGCCAGCCACGTCGCTCTTTCTGCGTCGGCCACCAATCAACAACAGCACAGCGATACCCGCAGTAAAGATAACCACCACCTCACCCAAGGTGTCGAAACCACGATAACTTGCCAACACAGCTGTCACTATGTTCGGCACACCCGTATCCTCCATAGATTTCTCTATGTAATAGGGGGCGACATGTTTCTGTGAAGGCGCATTCAAATCACCGAAGGCAGGGATATCCAAAGTGCCATAGACCAGGGTTGCCCCGGTTACGATGACAACCGCCAAAGGCAGCCAGGGGCGATGCCCTCCCGGATACTTCTCTTTGCGATCCTTCGTCAATGCTATGGTTCCCAGCATCAGCACAGTAGAGATACCAGCACCGACTGCAGCCTCGGTAAAGGCCACATCCACCGCGTCCATGCCGATAAACATGACAGCCGACAGAAAACTGAATATCCCGAATAGCATGACAATGGCAAACAGATTGGTCATGCGGACGATTGCCACCGCGGTAATCGTAAGAAAAGCCAGCACGGTCACATCGATAATTACATCAATCAAGATTTTCCCCCGGTAGCAGTCACATCCAGTTTCGGTTTAAGACCACCGTGCATCGCGGCATTTGCCAACACGTGTGAAGCCGTGGGACTGGTAATAAAGAGAAACAGAAAAATCATCGCCAGCTTGAGCGCCGCCAGAGTCAATCCAGCCTGCAGTACTAACCCTGACAGGATCAACATGGCACATAGGGTGTCCGTAATACCGGTGGCATGCTGGCGGGTGTAGAAATCAGGAAAACGGTGAATACCGATAGCACCGATAACACCTATCACACCCCCGGCCCCCAGACAGAGCCAACTGAGAATATCGATGATCAGCACTGATCCACCTCAGCTGCTTTGCTCTCTTCTTTTCCCGATGAGTGAAAATCACCATGATCGACAAGTTTTAGCACGGCCACCACGCCAATGAAGTTGATCAAGGCATAAACCAACGCGATATCCAGCAAGTCCATTCGGCCGCTCAGAAATGAGAGCACGGCGATAAACAGTACCGTCTTCGTGCCAAACATATTGGCCGCAGCAATACGGTCATAGACCGTGGGGCCCATCAGCGCTCTCGCCAGCGCCAGTGCCATAGTGACGAGTATCGCCAGGGAGACCGCGATGAACATCAGATTACCCTCTGATAACATAGTTTAACGACCTTCTTGCCCCACAGAATAATCCGGAATGGCACTTGCCATTTTTCCTGTTGCCAACTCATCAGCCGTCTCCTTGGCCAAGGCATGAACCAGGATCGTATCCTTGTCCAGATTTACACTCACCGTGCCGGGTGTCAGGGTAATTGAATTCGCATAGATAACACGCCCCAGATCGGTTTTCTGTGGCAAGGGTAGCTCTAGCATTTGGGGACTGATCGGGTTGCTGCCTGGTAACAGGATTCGCTTTATCACGTCGATATTCGCACTGAATATTTCCCGCATGATGTAGACGATGAAGGCCGGCATATGTGCAGAGAGATGAATGGGATAGCTTTCGTGATCTATCACATTCATACGCTTCATTAAAAAGACAGTCAGCGCTACAGACGCCAATCCCAATCCGAGCAAAAGCAACCCGTAATGCCCTGATAACAGGAACCAAAACAGGAAGAGAAGTACGCCATATTTAAAAGCCATTATGAGATCTCAGATGCCCTTGATTCCGCTCAAACGTGCAAGCGGGGTAAGGTACCGTTAATCCTAAAGAGCGTCAACAGTGGGGATGATCGTTCAGTCCAATCCAGGGGGCGCCTCTATTCTGGCCTCCTCCCTTATGTAGCTATAGCACGCTGCCCCGTGCCTGCCGGTGGTATCGCAATCACTTAAGCGCGCCATAAACAAGGAAGTAGCCTCACGAGAAGCTGCTTCTCAAAGTTAGAATACCAGGTTCATCATGAAAATCATTACGACCAGGAAGAGCAGCGTCATAATGCCGCCTGCCCGCATAAAGTCAGGCACTCGATAGCCTGCAGGCCCCATGATCAGGGCATTCACCTGGTGGGTTGGAATCAGGAAGGAGTTTGAAGTTGCAATGGCTACAGTCAGGGCAAATACCGCCGGATCAGCTCCCACACCTATCGCGATATTCACCGCCAAAGGCACCAGCAGTACGGTTGCACCCACATTCGACATCACCAGGGTAAAGAAGGTGGCCAATGCCGCCACGGCGGTTTGAATCACCCAGATAGGCATATCACCCACCACGGCGATCGTCTGTTCCGCTATCCACTTGGCTGTGCCGCTGGTCTCTACCGCCAACCCCAATGGAATCAGGCTAGCCAGAAGAAAAACAGTTTTCCAGGAGACAGCCGTATAGGCCTCTTCAATCTTTAACACACCGGAGAGCACCATACCTATGGCACCAGTCAGCAAGGCAATCGAGAGACGGATATCGGTAAAAAGCACCATCACCAGTGCAATACCGAAGAACAAGCCTGCCCAGCCCACCTTCTGCGGACGCGTCTCTTCGTGAGGATACTCTGTCGTTACAACAACAAAGTTACGATCCGACTCAAGTCGCACCAGCGATTCCCACGTGGTGTGTACCACCAGGGTATCCCCCGCCTTCAAAGGTAAATCACGAATATGGTCGCCCTCTTCAAGGGTTTCACCATCACGGTGCAGCGCAACCATGGAGAGGCCATAGGTCTTTCTCAGCCAGACATCACGGGCACTCTTTCCAATCAGTTGGGAACTGGGCGGTATGACGATCTCAGCAATACCGGCCTTGGTCGAGGCCAGCGATTCAGCAAACGACTTCAAGCCGTTACGCAGACGCAGGTCAAAGGCCTCAACAAAGCTGGCCAGGCACTTGGGGGAGGCGAGCACACCCAAAACCATACTCCCTTCGATGGTAAAGTCCCGCGCCAGGTCACCACGACCAATTCGAACTCGACCGTCCGAACCTTTGGTGGCAATCATGCGAACCCGATAATCGGTTTCAACATCATCCAGTTTTTTACCCACCAGATCGCTTTCCGGGGGTACAACCACTTCAAACAGCGCGTAATCAATGTCATAGATACGCCGGAAGTACTCCATGGAGTTGGTACCGGTGGTTCCGTTTTCACTTCCACCACCCGGCAACACAAAACGACCCGCCACCACAAAATAGATGATACCGGTCGCGACCAATGCCACACCGATCGGCGTCACAGAGAACAGAGACCAGACATCCATCTGCTGATCATCCGGTAAGGCACGATTGGAGGTAAGGATCAGATCATTGAGCAGAATCAGCGGTGAGGAACCAACCATGGTCACAGTGCCACCCAGAATGGCGCAGAAACCCATTGGCATCAGCAGACGTGACATCGGCAGACCTGAGCGCGCCGAGAT
>JAPHUG010000190.1 GCA_026197195.1 Sedimenticola sp. | reverse complement strand
TGGCTAATCGTTCACACTCAGCTGAACCACCGCCACGCTGTGTATTCACCTTCACATAGCGTTCCCAATCGCTGACGCTCAGCGCCCGTTGTTGATTGGCATCCGAAAGCTCGTAACCGATCAGCATCTTCTTGCCCGGTTGCACTTCACCTTCATGTAGTTTGAGTGTATGGAATCCATCGGCCTTGGTGGTCAGTTTTACCGTGTGAGTATCTGATAGCAGCCCGGCATCATCATACTCATGCACCTTTGCGCCATGGCTGGAAAGCTGACAGAAAAAATCTCCCAGGGTACTCGCTTGCCCTGCACCCCAGAGTGGCTCCTTGGCATCACTTGAAGAGATATTGGCCGCATCCAGTGTTTTATTACAGGCGATTTGACGCATCTCTTCTGCTATCGCTGTACCGCGCAACTGCACCGCCTGATGATAGGGATTCATCACGGGCATGGCTTGTTTTATACCGGTCAGGGCCACCACCGAATCCTTGAGTTGACTTAAACCCTGTTCAGTGACCGGTATCGCCTGTAGTTGTTGTTTAAACGGCTCCAGCATAGCCCCAGCGGCCTGGTTGAAACGCTCCCAGAATGTCGTACTCATAAGGTTTTTTCGACTCCGCTCACCCTGCGCCCTTAACGCCTTACCCATAGCCACACCCTCTTCCCAGAGTTTGCCCAAATCAGAGGGGTCCTTGACTTCAAAGTCATGCAGTTTTTCAACCATCGATGCCATCAACTTGGCACTCTTTTCTTGCTGAACCTGCTGCTGTTTGGTTTCAATACGCTGTCGTTTCTCCGCTACAGCTTCGCTGAACAACTTGGCCTTCTCAGGCTCCGCCTGAGCAATAGCAGGGAGTTTGGATAAGGCATTCAGGCGACTCAATCCCTCCGCGGTCTCCGGAAGTGCATCAATCTCCTCTAGGGCTGATGCCAGTGTCTGGTTAGCTTCATCCTGCGCAGCCTTTTGCGCCTGCGCTATGGACTGCTTCTGTTCATTCAATTGACCGGTATACTTTTCTATATCGGTTTCAGCAAGATGTCGCTGTGACTGAAGCAGATCAATCAGCGGTTGTTGTTTATCCCGTGACATCCCCCGCAATCTGGGCCTGATTTCATGGCCCTGTAACGCAGCCTGCGCCAATTCAATGAGGGTTAGTGTCTCAGCACTGGCCTCAAAGCCACTCAATGAGGCGATCGCCGCTGCACTTTTTGTTCGCGCTTGATTTAATACCAGTAATGGCCGCTGAGCACCGCCCACCTGTTTTGTCGCCTGCTGAAGCTGACCTCGCGCCTCTCTGTCCCGGCGTTTTGAAGCCGCTTTGCTACATACCCGCATCAGTTGATTGAACGCATTGAAATCATCCCTGGACCATTCAAAGATAGAGAGGCCAAACAATGGCACCAACTGCTCATCAGCGGCGAGCCCACTCAACTTTAAGCTTGGTGAAACCTGAAGGGTGGCAGCCGCCTGATCCGAGCCGGCCCACTGTTCAAGTTGGTCACAATCAGGTTTATTCAGGGCAATAACAGCAGGGGTGTAACTAAGTAGAAATAAAATGACTAACCGGTTAAACCTAACCATCGTAACTACCTCCGTGTCGTTCTCTTTTCGTGAAAACTGACAGTAAACTACGACTGCAAGTGGGGTTAAGTTTAGCAGTTTCTGCCAGCCAAGTTGGCCTGGCACGGTTGCACTCGGAAAAACATAGCGTAAGAGGCTGGACAACTGGATCAAAGCAACCTACATTGCGCCTTTTTTAGTGGTAGGCGTGGCTAAACGGCCATTTTTAATCCGTCGCTGTACCCTGCAAGTGCTAAGATACCTTTACAGACCAGAGAAAAGATTAATAACTCATGTCAAACAACAGTATACAGACACTGGGCTGGAGAGAATGGCTGGTACTGCCTGAACTGGGGATTGCCCATATCAAGGCAAAAGTCGACACCGGCGCCCGCACCTCTGCACTACATGCCTTCTTTATTGAACCATTCCGAGAGGGAAAACGGGATCGCGTAAAATTTGGAGTACACCCACTACAGAAAGATCGCGATACTGAGGTCATCTGTACAGCCGATCTTCTTGATCAGCGCATGGTAACTGACTCCGGGGGACATCGTGAAAGTCGCTATGTCATAGAGACTGAAGCGGTGATTGGGAACATCAGCAAACGGATTGAAATCACGCTTACGGATCGCGACACGATGCTGTTCCGAATGTTACTGGGCCGCACTGCCTTGCGGGGTGATTTTCTGGTAGATGCTGCGCGCTCATACCAGACAGGAAAGATTGAAGTCTAATAAACAACAACTGATAACTCAGAACTGGACAGCCAGGGAACTACCATGAAAATTGCCATACTTTCACGCAACGCCAAGCTCTACTCAACCCGACGTCTTGTTGAGGCAGCCAAGGGGCGAGGTCACGAGGTCAGAGTCATCGATCCGTTGCGCTGTTACATGAACATCACATCACATCGTCCCTCCATTCACTACAAAGGTGAGATTCTGGATGATTTTGATGCCGTTATTCCTCGCATTGGGGCTTCAATTACTTTCTATGGTACGGCCGTCCTTAGACAATTTGAGATGATGGGTGTCTACCCATTGAATGAGTCAGTTGCCATTACCCGCGCGCGGGATAAATTACGCTCTGCCCAGTTACTGGCACGTAAAGGTATTGGTCTCCCAGTCACCGGCTTTGCGCATTCACCCGACGATATCAGCGACCTGATGGAACAGGTCGGTGGCGCACCGGTTGTGATAAAACTGCTTGAAGGCACCCAGGGAATCGGCGTCGTGTTAGCTGAGACCGATAAAGCGGCAGAGAGTGTGATTCAGGCCTTCATGGGGCTTAAAGCCAACATCATGGTTCAAGAGTTCATCGGTGAGGCCAAAGGTGCTGACCTGCGTTGTCTGGTGATAGGAGACAAAGTGGTTGCCTCCATGAAGCGTCAGGCTAAAGAGGGTGAGTTCCGTTCCAATCTGCATCGTGGAGGCTCTGCCGCTCTGGTTAGAATCACCCCGGAGGAGCGCTCCACTGCGGCCCGGGCGGCCCGTGTGATGGGGCTGAATGTCTGTGGCGTGGATCTTCTGCGCTCAAATCACGGCCCGGTTGTGATGGAAGTCAACTCCTCACCTGGTCTGGAAGGAATTGAAAGTGCAACCAATAAAGACATTGCCAATACCATCATTGAATTTATCGAAAAAAATGGGGGCCCAAATAAGACCAAGACCCGGGGCAAGGGCTGATTGATGTTTAAACCCCTGCTTATTGGTGATAATGAGGTCCAACCGGGTCAGAACCTGACCATTGACCTGCCTATCGCAGAACTCTATACCCACACACCGATGACTATGCCCATACATGTCATCAGAGGGAAAAAAGAGGGACCGCGTCTGTTTGTCTGTGCCGCCATCCATGGGGATGAAATTAATGGCGTTGAGATTATACGCCGTCTGCTCAGCCTGCCCCTGCTCAAACGTCTCCGTGGCGACTTAATTGCCGTTCCCATCGTCAATGTACCCGGCTTTCTGCATCGCTCACGGTATCTTCCTGATCGTCGCGACCTGAATCGCTCTTTCCCCGGTTCTGAAAAAGGTTCATTGGCTGGTCGTGTCGCACACCTGTTCCTGAATCAGATCGTGGCACAATGCAGCCACGGTATAGATCTGCATACCGCCGCGATTGATCGCGCCAATATGCCCCAGGTCAGGGCCAACCTGGAAGATCCGATAGCGGCTGAAATGGCGGAGGCGTTTCGTACCCCGGTGACCTTAAACGCCGGATTACGTGAGGGTTCTGTCAGGCAATCAGGTGCTGGGCTCGGGGTACCGATTGTGGTCTATGAGTGCGGTGAAGCGTTGCGATTTGATGAGAACTCAATCCGTATTGGTTTGCGCGGTATTATTCGGGTCATGCGACACCTGAACATGCTGCCGGCCTCACGGAGCAAAAGCAAAGGCCAGCAGACCATCATCACCCACGCCAGCTCCTGGGTACGGGCCTCGCAAAGTGGCATTCTGCGCGCTATTGCTCCACTCGGAGCCACTGTCGGAAAGAATGAGATTTTAGGCTATATCAGTGATCCGTTTGGCGAAAGTGAAACCATCGTCAGGTCACCCGGGCGGGGCATCGTGATTGGCCGGACTACTCTGCCACTTGCCTATCAGGGCGAAGCCCTTTTTCACATTGCCAGGCTCGGCCGCGATGAAGTGGAACAGTTGGAGGATGCGATGCAGGAAGAAGATCCATTACCCTCTATTCCCTATCTGCAGGATGAACCGATCATCGTCTGACGCCACCTAGAGAATCCCCTGTTACCCCATAGACATCCATGACCGGATAAAACTGCACGGGACTTTTCTAAAGTCGGACTGGTGAGCCTAGCAGTTTATAAAAATCATGCCGTAAAAAAGGGCGAATGATTAAATCACTCGCCCTTTTTATATACCTATACTTCGGCTTGATTCACAGACTGCAAATCAATGACCACCACCTTTAAGTGCACCGGCCAGGCCTTCACATACCTCTTTGGCATCACCAAAGATAAGTGAGCAATTGTCCTGGTAATAGAGCAGGTTATCGACCCCTGCATAACCGGGATTCATGGATCGCTTGATCACGTAAATCTGTTTCGCCTTGTTGACATCCAGGATCGGCATACCATAGATAGGACTGGCAGGATCTGACTTGGCCGCCGGGTTGGTCACATCATTGGCGCCTACAACCAGTGCCACATCAGCGGTGGGAAATTCCGGATTGATCTCATCCATCTCCAGCACATGATCGTATGGTATATCCGCCTCAGCCAACAACACGTTCATGTGCCCCGGCATACGCCCAGCTACAGGGTGGATCGCAAACTTCACATCCACACCGCGTGCAATCAGCAGTTCCATAAACTCTTTCAAGGCATGCTGAGCCTGCGCAACCGCCATGCCGTAGCCTGGGATGATAATGACCTTGCTGGCATCTTCCATCCAGTAGATCGCATCTTCCACCGA
>JAPHUG010000098.1 GCA_026197195.1 Sedimenticola sp. | reverse complement strand
TGGTCACTTGATGGCGATGGAAGGTGATTCAGTCTCTCCAGATGGTAAATATCTGGTCTCTCTGAACAAGCTGGCCATCGATCGATTCAATCCTGTTGGTCCCCTGCATCCGCAGAACCATCAGCTGATCGATATCAGCGGTGACAAGATGCAGCTGCTCTATGATATGCCACTGCCACTGGGCGAGCCCCACTATGCGGTTGCAATCAAAGCTGACAAACTGAAACCGGTTGTTCGCTATAAATCTGGTTGGAATAGTCGTACTGATACCCGTTCACCCTTCAAGACTCGTGCGGGTCGTGAAAAGGTGGTTAAAGAGAATGGTGTGACCCACATCTATGGTACGGTCATTCGTTCACACATCACGCCTGAGATCATTGAAGTTGAAGAGGGTGAGAAGGTTTCACTGCACTTCACTAACCTTGAGCGTGCTGAGGACGAAGTACACGGTTTCGCCATCTATGGCCAGAGCGTGAACCTCTCCATCGAGCCGGGTAAGACCGCTTCTTACACCTTCACAGCCGATAAGGCCGGTGTCTATCCTTACTACTGCACCGAGTTCTGTTCTGCACTCCATCTGGAAATGCAGGGCTACCTGTTGGTTAAACCTAAAGGCTACAAGTCTGAAGGTGAGGCTATGGTAGAAGGCCAGCAGTACACCAAGGCTGACTACGAGAAGCAGGTTAAAACCAATGTCGAAACCCAGGCGGTTATTGACTCTGTTGTAGGCTTCATCACCAGTCATAACTTCAAGGACTTCGCGCCTGTTGTTGCCTTGGTTGAAGATGCGACCGAACAGCTTGGTTTTGCTGGCGAAGCCAAGAAGAAAGCGGAAGACTTTGCTGCTAAAGGTGACTACCAGAATGCAACACTCTGGGCCGGTCAGTGGTGGCAGTATCAGGTTAAGACTGCGGATATGGGCCTGCGTGCCAAGACCTATCTGGAACAGAATGGTGCCGTTAAGGTCCAAGCTAAGTAAAGAAAGGTTTATACCGAAAGTTGTTTGACCTAGAAAGGGGAGGGGCTCTTGTATGAGCCTCTTCCCTTTTGTATTCTCTCAAACCCTTATAGTAGTGAGGTATATGTTATGCGCAAAATAGTAACTTTGGCTGTGGCAGTTACTGCAGCGGCTTCCCTGATGACTGGTGTCACTGCATCAGCGGCGGATGGTGCGGCTCTTTACAAGGCTAAAACCTGCTGGTCCTGTCATGGTAAAGATGCCAAAACCCCCTTGATGCCTTTCTATCCCTCTCTGGCGGGTCAGAATGCAGATTACATGTACAACCAGATGGTCGATATTAAGTCGGGTGCACGCTCCAATGGCCAGACAGCGGCCATGAAGGGTGTCATGGGTCTGGTGAATGAAGAGGAGATGCGTGCGCTGGCGGATTGGCTGGCAACCTTGAACTGATCAAGTAGTTTTATCTGATTGACAGTTCTCAATGCTTGTAACCGGCTGATATGGGAGACTTTCTCCGTACTCAGATCGAGCCCGAATAGCGGGATGGCAGGCGCAAAATGGGTTGGATGAGATTGATGTGCATCAATGAAAACGAATGTTCATTATGCCATTATCGCCGGCCTGAATCTGTTGCAGGTTGTAAGGTATTAGTCCTGCGGTCGAGCCCATCTTAAGGGCATGCAACATAAATGTACTGGTGTTGTCCCATGGTTTATGGGGCAATCAGGAGAGAAAAGATGAGTGTTAAACCCGTAATTATTGGCCTGACTGCTGCGGTAGCAATCGGCCTGAGTTTTGGTGTCAGCGCGGCTGATACATCCAGTTGGAACAAAGGCGCACACAGTGGTGAGACCGATGAAGCGATGCACCTGGAACCCGATCTGGAAAATGGTATGGACGTCTATGAAGTCTGCTCCGCCTGCCACATGCCTGAAGGCTGGGGCTTTACTGATGGTACCTTCCCTCAGTTGGCGGGTCAGCATCGCCCTGTTTTGATCAAACAGCTGGCTGATATTCGCGCCTTGAACCGTGATAATCCCACCATGTACCCTTTTGCACTGCCTGAATCAATTGGTGATGCACAGGCGCTGGCCGATGTGACCGCTTACATCGAGAAGTTGCCGATGAACCCTGAAAACGGCAAAGGTGAGTGGGCCGAAGGTACGCCTGAGTTTGAGCAGGGCAAGAAGCTCTATGCCGACAACTGTGTGCGCTGTCATGGTGAACATGGTGAGGGCGATGTAGAGAAGTTCTATCCCCGTATCGAGGGACAGCACTACAACTACATGCTGCGTCAATTCGAGTGGATTCGTGATGGCAAGCGCCGTAACGCGAACCCAGACATGGTTGAGCAGATCAAGAACTTTACCGACAAGGACATGAAGATGGTAATTAACTACATCTCTCGCGTTCCGGTAAATCCAAAAGATCTGGCGCCTTCTGCTGACTGGAAGAATCCAGACTTCGATTGATCCTGAACGCGTTATCCCCACCCCATGACAACCGCTCTGGCTTGTCATGGGGCTGGGTGATGACACCCCTCTTCTTCAACATCTGAAATGTCTCTTATCATGAATGCAGTAACCAACAAAAAGCAGACACTTATTGTAGCCGCACTCGGGGTTATTGCCCTGGGTCTGATGGCGGTTATCTTTTACTCACCGGTCTGGTGGGTTTCGCTGACTGCGCCGAATTATCCGGAAGAGGCATTCCCAGATGGTGTACGTATTCACTTTCATATGAACGGTGTGTTCAATGGTTGTGAAAAGATCAACAAGGCAGAGATCAGCGAAGAGGTCGCGCTTGATTGTGTTCATGAGATGGATACCATCAACCACTATGTCGGCATGTACCCGATTGCTGCCGGTGGTCCTGTAGAGCGTGGTTTTGGTCAGTTTTTGATGGTCTTTATGGGGATCATGCTGGTCGGTTTTATCTGTGTTCGACCAAAGGCTCGCATGACCATTATGAGTGTCGGATTTGCGGCGCTACTTGTGTGGATGTACCTGGCGGTTTATGGAAAGGATGGCTTTAACCTGCAAAGTGCAGGCTATGTTGAAGCGATGGTCACCTCTATGGACCAGGAGGCAGGCGCAGAGCAGGAGAGTGAGCCGGAAATAGTGATCGGCGGCATCGTGGGTGTGCTCAAAAAGTCGCTGGAAGATTCAGGGGTTGTTGTTGACCTGCCTTCGGATAAAGAGGGCGCCGAGAAGTCTGAGCCGATCTCAGCAAAGGCCCACATGATTGAGCAGTTGCGTCTTACCTACGAAAAAGACCGTGAACATGGGCGTGTCAGTGAGCCTTGGAATGGAAGCAGCTTTCAGGTCATGACCTGGCACTATGGTAAAAGCCTGGGCCGTTACTTTAACAACCAGGAAGAGATTGTGCCGATGGTGGCCAATCTGAAGATTGCCCTGCATGTGGTGTTCGCAGGCCTTGCCGGTGCCATGCTGCTGCTGGTCTTTGGCGCGCGTAAAAACGGGGGCATTCTGTACTGGTTGCTGGTGCTGGTGCCCATGGCCTTGCCGGTGTTCTTTATCATCGACTATGCTGCCTGGCTCTGGTGGTATGGGCATACCCTGAATGCGATGGGTGCCTTCGCCGTGAAGCCCTTCATGCCTACCGTATTTGGTGATGGTAAAGTGGCGCAGTTTGCCACCCACTCATACCCTTATATCGGTTTCTTTATCATGCTGGTGTTGTCTCCCATCCTGGCGGTGGCAGCACTGATCCGCAAAAAGCAGTTCAAGGATGCGCAATAACTAATCTGCGGTGCTCATGAGCCCTCGCCTTGACGGATCTCATGAGCACCATAGATCAGGCGACAGGAACGCGCGGAATACAGAGTTGAATGAGAGTGCGGATGCTCTCAGCAACATTAACGGAAATCTATGTCTACGCTGCGCCATTCTGCTGTCTTCATTCTGCTGTTGATTCCATCGCTGGTGTTGGGAAAGGGCTACCCCTCTTTTCAAGCGTTGGTCGATGCGACAGAAACGAATGGCACCCTTGTGCCCCCGCCGGGTACCTATGCGGGCCCGGTAACCATAGAACGATCTATTTCGATTGATGGTCAGGGAAAAGTGGTGATTGATGGCGGCGGTAAAGGCTCTGTTATCTATCTCGATTCGGATGGTGTGACCCTGAAAGGGTTACGACTGACCAATTCCGGAGAATCCCATAATGATATTGATTCTGGTGTACAGGTACGCGGTAACTTCAATGTCATTAAAGATAATGTGATCGACAATACCCTGTTCGGTATCGACCTGGGTCAGGCCGAAAACAACATTATTCGCAGAAATCATATCTCCTCAAAGCCGGTTGATATTGGCGTGCGTGGTGATGCCATCCGCCTCTGGTACAGCTTCAATAACAAGATTACCGATAATGTCATTCGAGATTCACGGGACACAGTGGTCTGGTACTCGAAAGATAATCTGATTGCACGAAATGATGCGAGGGGTGGCCGCTACTCACTGCACTTTATGTATGCCCAGCACAATGAAGTGATTGATAATCACTACGAAGGGAATCAGGTGGGTATCTTTCTGATGTATAGCGACAGCGTTGAAATTCGCGGAAACTATATCGCCAATGCCCTCGGTCCAACCGGTATGGGGATTGGCTTCAAAGAGACATCAGATGTCGATGTGCATGACAACAAGATTCTCTATTGTGCGACGGGCATCTATCTTGATGTTTCACCCTATGATCCTGAAACAACGAATCGCCTCACGGGAAATCTAATTGCCTTTAGTGGTATCGGCATTCAGTTTCTCAACGACTGGACAGGTAACATCCTGGAGAATAACCGTTTCAAAGGAAACATTACCCAGGTGACGGTCGGTGGTGGTAAGACGGCCAAGCGTAATCACTGGAAAGGTAATTACTGGGACGATTATGAGGGCTTTGATCAGGATGGTGATGGCATCGGCGACAGGCCCTACGAGCTGTATGGCTATGCCGATCGAATCTGGATGGATGTGCCCTATGCACAATATTTTAAAGGGTCTCCTGTGCTGGAGGTGCTCGATTTTCTGGAGCGCCTAGCCCCCTTCTCAGACCCGGATATGTTATTACGAGATGAGAAACCGCTGATGTCTGCGGAGGTAGTGCAGTAATGAGTGATCAGAAACAAGCCAAAAGGCCAGCAAAACGCCGGCTTAGCGCCAAACAAATAGAGAAGAACCGCCGTGAGTTTTTGCGGACATCGG
>JAPHUG010000465.1 GCA_026197195.1 Sedimenticola sp. | reverse complement strand
GCCAGATCCTCAATCCAGAAGATGAACGGGGCCTGACGCATCTCGACACTTTCGAGTAGTACCCAGTAGAGGGAGATGAAGACCGGAATCTGAACCAGTATCGGTAGACAGCCACCCAGCGGATTGATCTTCTCTTTTTTGTAGAGCTCCATCATCGCCGCATTGAGACGGGTCTTGTCTTCACCGAAGCGATCTTTCAAGGCCTGGATACGGGGCGTCATACGCCGCATATTGGCCATCGATTTATAACTGGCTTCTGACAGTTTATAGAAAACCAGCTTGATGATCAGCGTTAACAGAATAATGGACCAGCCCCAGTTGCTGACAACCGATTGGATCTGTTTCAACAGCCAGAAGATCGGTTGGGCAATCACCGTCAGCCAACCGTAGTCCACACTCAGGTCCAGCCCCTTGGAAATTGCTTTCAGCTCATCCTGGAGTTTTGGACTGGCCACGAAACCGGTCTTGAAACTGTGGGTCGTGCCATCTGCAACGGCTACCGATGGGGTATAGGCGCCCAACACATAGCGATTGCCGGGCAGGGCATTGGTGTAGAAGGTTCCCTGCTGATCTTCTGGTGGAATCCAGGCGCCGAGGAAATAGTGCTGCAGCATGGCAACCCAACCCCCTTTCACTGGCCGTTCCAGCTTTGACTCCTGCATATCGTCAAAATCAATCTTTTCGTACTTGTTCTCTTCGCTGTAGATCGCACCACCGGTATAGGTGTAGATCAACTTCGAGGAGGCACTCTCATTCTCCGGTGGGGTACGCATCAACTGGCGGTACTCACGACCCACCCAGTTTTTGCCGGAGCCATTTTCCACCAGGTGCTCGACCGTCACCAGGTAGGAACCGCGCTGATAGGTAAAGCGCTTGGTCACTTTAACGCCATCCGGGCTGGTCCAGAACAGGTCAACCTGTAACTGATCCGTTCCATCTGCCATCGTGAAACTGTTGGCACTCGCCTGGTAGGGGGTTTCATGATTCGGGGCGTTACTCCCTTCACCACCAATCAAACCCGATTGTGCAATAAAGAGATCTGGAACATCCGGTTTCATCAACTGGAAGCTGTTCTCCTTATCACCCAGGCTGGCAGGGTAGTCATTTAGGAAGACCTTGCGAATATTGCCACCGACGGCACCGATCTCCATGGTATAGAGATCCGTCTTAACCGTTATCGCCTCAACTGAGGAGGTAGCCACCGTTGATGTCTGCGGCACAGCAGAGGAGGAGGAGATGACAGGAACCGCGGCTGAGCCCGTTTCCGTCCCCGGAACCGCCGCAGAAGGTACGGCACTGATGGTGGCATTATTACCCGAGGGTGACTGGGCTGTTTCAGTTGCCACTGCCTGAGGCTTGGGACCGTAGTCTTCTTCCCAAGCTTGCCAGATCATCATCAAGATGAAAGCTAATGAAAAGAACAGTATCAGGCGAAGGTTATCCATGGATTCTCTCAAACTCAGGTTCGGAATTTATATCTGCCGGTTTGGCAAAAGCAGTATTATGTACTGAAAAGCCCGGTAAGCGGAGACTTTTTAAGCTCAACGTGAGCCCGTTGTCTCTTTCTGAGTCGCCCGTTTCCAATGTAACTCGAGTGAGTCTCGCAACTGCTGTTTATTATTCAGTCTGATACCCCGACCACACAAAACAACAAAATCCAGACCCACCAACTCCTGCTGCCTGAGTCGAAAACTCTCTCTGACAATCCGCTTGACAAGATTCCTGTCTACGGCCCTTTTCAGAATTTTTTTTGCTATGGCTGTTCCCAGGCGGGCGTGTCTCTTGCCATTTGCCAGAAACAGTACAGTAAAGTTTCGATCAGATGATCTGCGGGACTTCTGAAAGACCTGCTTGAACTCTGTCGGTTTGAGCAACCGCAGATCCCGACCAAAACTTGCTTTGCTAACGGGCAAAGCAGATCGTATCAATTAAGGCTTAACTTATGGAGCGAGACGTGCGCGGCCTTTTGAGCGACGGGCACCAATGACCTTACGACCATTACGCGTTGCCATACGGGCACGGAAACCATGCGTACGTGCACGCTTCAGATTGCTGGGCTGAAAGGTTCTTTTCATGACTAGATACCGGGTAAATTGGTTATATAAAGCTTTAAATCCGCCGAATGCGGTAGAAAAAGCCCCTGATAAAAGGGCGCGTATGTTACGACGCCCGTGGGGTTGCTGTCAACATTCCAGCCCCGCCATTATTCGCCTAAACCGCTGATTTAGCAGAGACATTAGCCCGGGCAATTTGATCACCTCAAAAACCAGGCTACAAGTTCCTTGAAAACCTATTAAATAAAACGCTATTTAACAATAATATCTATTATTACAAAGGGTTATCAACATTGGCACCGAATAGCGGAAAAATCATCAGGTTCCGAGAGGTGATGTGAACAAGCTGTGGATAAGTCTTCTAAAGGAGAGTAAACTGCTCAACCACAAACAAGAGAACATCTGGATATTTTCAAAACCAGAACCCGCCAGCGTGACAGGGACCGGTAACATCGGTCGCTTTGAGTGGCGGGGTAGAAATGTCAGGAAAGTCACACCTCACCCAGTGACTTGAGTTATTTTCCATATTGATCATCACACGACATCATCAGGATAGCGAGTAACACGTGAATTTTTGGAACAAGTGTACAGATCGTCTGGAAAATGATCTCCCACAACAACAGTTCAACACCTGGATACGACCCCTACAATCGGTTGAAGATGCACATAGCATCCGACTGCTTGCACCCAATCAATTCGTACTCAACTGGGTACAAAATCACTACCTGAATGATATTACGGATTATCTCAAGAATATTGCCGGTGACAACGCGCCAACCGTCTCTTTAGAGATCGGCTCCAAGGCCGCTCAGAAAGTCGACCACGGACCAGGACTGGAACGGATCAAAAGTCTGAACCCGGGCGGCTCACCTCGTGCCTCTCGCCAGGATGATGAACCGGCCATGCCGAGTAATCTGAATCCGAACTTTGTATTCGATACCTTTGTTGAGGGCAAATCGAACCAGCTTGCTCGGGCCGCTTCTATACAGATCGGGGAGAATCCCGGCACCGCCTACAACCCCCTGTTTATCTATGGCGGGGTGGGGCTGGGTAAGACTCACCTGATGCACGCCGTTGGCAATATGATTGTTAAAACCAATCCCAATGCCCGGGTGGTCTATGTCCATTCAGAAGGGTTTGTAGCCCAGATGGTCAAGGCACTGCAGCACAATACTATTGATGATTTCAAACGCCGTTTTCGCAGCGTCAACGCGCTATTGATCGATGACGTTCAGTTCTTTGCCGGTAAAGAGCGTTCACAGGAAGAGTTTTTCCACACCTTCAATGCCCTGTTTGAATCTCAGCAGCAGATCATTCTCTCCAGTGATCGTTTTCCCAAAGAGGTCACCGGACTTGAAGAGCGTTTAAAGTCCCGCTTTGGCTGGGGTCTGACCGTCGCTATTGAACCACCGGATCTAGAAACGCGGGTGGCGATTTTAAAGAGCAAGGCAGATCAACTGTTCGGGGTTGATTTACCCAATGAAGTCGCCTTCTTCATTGGTAAAAGGGTACGCTCGAATATTCGGGAGCTGGAAGGGGCCCTGCGGCGGATCATCGCCAATGCCGAGTTTACCGGACGCGCTATCACTCAGGAGTTTGCCAAAGACGCTCTGCGAGACATGCTGGCGGCACAGGACAAACAGGTCACCATCGAGAACATCCAAAAGACCGTTGCTGAGTATTTTAAGATCCGTACCTCAGAACTACTTTCAGCCAAGCGCAGCAGAACCATTGCCAGGCCTCGGCAGATCGCTATGGCACTGGCCAAAGAGTTGACCAATCACAGTTTACCTGAGATCGGTGAAGCCTTTGGTGGCAGGGACCATACCACTGTCTTATATGCCACACGTAAAATTGCCGAGCTGAAGGAGAGTGACCACCGGGTTGAGGAAGATTATGCAAACCTGTTAAGAACCCTAACCAGTTAGTGTGGATAAACTGTTGATGTTTTCACAACAAAACAGCATGCTTGAGTTATCCACAGATCATAAACAAAACTTTCATGAGATATACTGCAGTTATCAACAACAAAAATGACTTGTAATATATTGATAATGTTAATGAAAATACAATCGACTAACCGTTTTATGGCTGTGTAATAATAATAGTAAATCTATATAAATAATCTATATCTATTAAGAGTGCTCTGACATGAAGATCGTTACATCAAGGGATAATCTGCTAAAACCCCTCCAGCAGGTAGGTGGAGTAGTAGAGCGCCGACAGACCCTACCGATTCTTGCCAATGTCTTGATTAATGCTGCGAATGGCAAAATCACAATCACTGCTACAGATCTTGAAGTTGAAATGAAAACTTCAGCCAGTGTGGAGTGTGAAGGTGAAATAGACTTCACCCTGCCTGCAAGAAAACTATTGGATATTTGCAAGTCTCTACCTGAAGCATCAAACATTGAGTTTACGGTTGAGAACGAAAGAACCGTCATAAAGTCAGGAAGAAGTAGATTCACACTTGGTGTATTGCCTGCCATTGACTATCCATCCATTGAACCCTCTGTCAGCAGCCATAAGTTCACGATTACTCAGAAACTGTTAAAGCGATTGATCGAGAAGACTCAATTTGCCATGGCACTGCAGGATGTCAGGTACTATCTCAACGGGCTGTTAATTGAGATTGGTGATGGAATGATCAGAGCGGTCGCCACAGATGGCCATCGTCTTGCACTCAGTGAGGCAGAATGTGCACTTGATCAGTCTGAGGGGATACAGGTTATTCTCCCTAGAAAGGCAGTTCTAGAGCTGGCACGGTTACTGGCGGACACGGATGATCAAATCGATATTGATGTCAGCAGCAACCACATAAGATTTACATTTGGAGAGACCAGTTTCACTTCAAAATTGATTGATGGGAAGTTTCCTGATTATCAGCGTGTCATACCCGCTAACCCTGACAAAGAGATCATTGCTGATCGTGAAACCTTAAAGCAGGCATTGACACGCACGTCCATTCTTTCGAATGAAAAGTATCGCGGTATCAGGTTCCAAATTAATGCTGGCATCCTCCAACTTCTTGCACATAACCCGGAGCAGGAAGAGGCTGAGGATGAGATGGAGATCGATTATCAGGGTGATGAGTTAATCATTGGCTTCAATGTAGGTTACCTGATTGAAGTACTCAATGTTATTGACACTGAAACAGTCCAACTCTCCCTGAGTGATTCAAACAGTAGCTGTCTGATTCAAAATGTCGGTACTGATCAGAGTCGCTATGTCATCAT
>JAPHUG010000097.1 GCA_026197195.1 Sedimenticola sp. | reverse complement strand
TTGTTGATGGTGTTGAGTATGAAGCTGCCCGAGCAAGCGACTATAGCTCTGGAGGTGTAACAAGTCATTCTTATAGCATTACGGTTCCTCTCAATGCTAGTGGTGGCGCCGTGGTCAGCCTGGCTGTTGATTCGACTGCCAATGATGAGCAGGCGCAGATTGATAACTTTGTTATTTCACAGAGCCAGCCAACCAATCAGATAGTCGATAGCTTTACCTATACGGTCACCGATCCAGGTGGTAATCCGTTTAGTTCAACGCTGGATGTGACCATTCATGATGATGCCCCCGTAGCAACACCCTTGGCGGTCAATCTTCAGGTAGAGCCTGTCACGACCAATCTGGCTGTTATTGTTGACGTCTCTTCAAGTATGTCTAATCAGGATCTGGCGCTTACTGAGCAGGCCATTGAATCGTTGATCAATAACTATGAAGGTATGGGAGGCGTCAACGTTAGTATCGTGCAGTTCTATGGTAATGGGAATATTCAAAGCGGCTGGATTGACGCGGCAGCAGGTAAAGCACTAACACTGGATACGACACGTAGTGGTACAGACATTGAGCAGGGACTCCGTGCAATGGTTGAAAACGCCTATAGTGGCAACCAGCCGGTAGCTGATCAGGACATCATGTACTTCTTCGGAGATGGTGATACCTATGATGCCTATCAGACGGACTTTGAAGCTTACACCGGTATTACCGATCCGGCGTCAAATCCATGGGGCGATTTCATCACAAGCGGCGCGATAGATAAGCTCTTTAGCTACAGTGTTAACACCAGTTCTGTACTGAGTGATATCGCACATCTTGCAGATAACGGTGAGAACGTGGTGTCTCAGGATGCCATCAATATTAGCAATGTGGCTGACCTGACTGCTGCGGTTAATTCAACTGCGGGTCTCTACACAGAGGGTAATCTGACACAAGACGCCTCCGGCTCTGCCATTATTGAGTTTGGTGCAGACGGTGGTCATATAGAAGCGGTTACCATTGGCGCTAATACCGTCAATTACGACGCGGCCAATCCAGTTCAAACCGTGACAGGTGCGCATGGTGATTTTGAGATCAATTTTGATACGGGCGCCTACCGTTATATGCCGACAGACAGAATTGTCACGACTGAGACTATCCAGGCTTCCGTAACGGATGGAGATGGTGATCTTCTGAATACCATTCTGCTGGATATTAATATCAGTTACTCGTCAGCGTTTAATGATACCTTCACCTATGACCCCACAGCACCCACTGCTGTGGATGGGGATGCTGGTTTTGATACATTGATTGTTGCCGATGATGCGCCACTGGACTTCAGTGGTGTTACTCACTCGAATAACATTGACAATATGGAGCGCTTGGATCTGACATCAGGTGATCATGCGATTACCAATCTGAGCATCAATGATGTAATCGACATTACGGACGGAAACAATCAACTGGAGATTCTGGGTGAAAACTCTGATTCAGTGGCGTTGTCGAGTTCAGAGTGGCAAGCGACGGGTAACACGGTGAATCAGAATGGCCATCAATTCACAGAGTATCAGGATAGTGGCTCAACAGTTACGCTATTGATAGAGGATACCGTCAGTGTGACGATTATTTAGCCATACCGGATTATTTAGCTATCAACACACCTGGGGCACAGATGCCTCAGGTGTGTTTTCTTTATGGAGCGTAAAGAATAGTTATTGGCATACTAAGCGTAAGGTTTACACTCGTTAACAATTATGGGGAATTGAGAAGTATTCTTTTTTAGAACTGGGTGATAGAATCCCACGTTAGTTTTTATGTGATATAGATCATATTTCGGGAAGAAATTTATGAACAATAAGAGAATGGCCCTCTTCTCTGCTGCGCTATTAGCAGGCTTAACCACAGCGTCGTCGTCTTCAGCGACAACACTTGAGCAGGCCATTCAGCAAGCGCTCAACACCAATCCAGATATTCGCATTGAGACCAATGAACTCCTCTCACGTGGGGAGGATGTAGAGCAGGCCAAAGCGGGTTATCTGCCCTCGATTGATATTACAGCAGGCTATGGTTATGAGAAGAGCGACAATAGTTCAACGCGCTCAGCGGGATACGATAGTCGATCTTTGACCCGAAAAGAGGCGGCCATCAACCTTCAGCAGATGCTGTTTGATGGCTATGCAACAGAGAGTGAGGTCGATCGACACTTGGCGCGTCAGGCTTCGGCTGGACACCGTGTGGTTGGTGTGAGCCAGAACAAAGCCCTCGAAACGATTGATGCTTATCTCAATGTGGTGCAGCTCGAGGAGTTGTCTCAGCTGTCGGTTGAGAATCTTGACGCACACAAGCGTATTTATGATCAGGTGGCGCTGCGAAGTGAGGCCGGTATTGGGCGCAGTTCCGATCTTGACCAGGTTCGTGGCCGGCGTGCCTCAGCGGATGCCAGTCGGTTATCTGATCTGGCCAATTTAAAGGATGCTGAATCAGTCTATTTGAGTGTTGTTGGTGATCTTCCCAGGGACCTGGAACAGGTGGCGTCAATTGAGGATGCGCTACCAAAGAGTCTCGATGAGGCGATTACTATTGCGCTCAAGGAGCATCCAACGCTCCTCTCTGCTATGGCTGATGTCGAGGCGACACTGGCGCAAAAAGAGGCGGCAGAGAACACCTTTTATCCCCGTTTTGATCTGGAAGTAGGAAGCACCTGGGGTGATGATCAGAATGGCGTTGTGGGCACAGATAAAGATTTAACTGCGATGGTGCGGATGCGTTATAACCTCTTCTCAGGGGGGAAAGACAAGGCCCGCCAAAGACAGACGGCTCATCTGATCAATGAGGCAAAGGAAGTTCGCAACCGAACCTATCGCCAAGTGGTAGAGAGTTTGCGTCTCTCCTGGACCGCTTATGAAGCAACACAGGCGCAGTTGGTTTCATTGAATCAGCACCTGATCTCCAGTCAAAATACCCGTGACGCCTATACCAAGCAGTTTAATATTGGAAAACGCACCCTGATTGATCTGCTTAATACTGAAAATGAAGTGTTTGAAGCCAAACGTGCCTACATAAAAGCAAAACGAGATAGCCTCTACGCAGAGTATCGCATTCTGGTCGGTATGGGGCGGTTGCTGAATCAACTTAATGTGGCTGTCCCCACAGGTGCAGGTCCGGGCGATGAAGGCCTGAGTCCGTACAAGGCGCTTGCACCTCAAACGGTTCTGGCGAGTGAGTTTTTAGCTGATCAGCTCTCTCTGGTGGAGTCTGCTGACAACGCCAGTCCAGCGGACAGTACTGTTGCTGATATCGAGGCCGGCATTGAACGCTGGAGGAAGGCATGGGAACAGCAGAATGTTAATGACTATCTTGCTGCTTACTCTCAAGGCTTTCAATCCCACAATGGCCTGCGGTATAACGCATGGGCAGCTAACAGGAAAAGGGTGATTTCCAAGCCGGACTGGATAACACTTTCACTGGAAAATATGACTGTGACCACAGATGGAAAAAATGCAGAAGTGGAATTTTTACAACGCTATAGTGCAAATAATTACAAAGATGTGGTAAAAAAACGCCTCAACCTTCGTCTTGAAAGTAAAAAGTGGCTTATCGTTGGTGAGTCAGTGCGCTAGGTCTTTAGTTGCTGTTCATGAAGGCTATCGAGGGGTGCCCAATCTAATGGGCGCCCCTTTTTATTGACGCAGTGCAAAGGATCGGCAATTAAACAGCCGCTGGTTTGGCATTGGTCCCCGTTTCCTGAATAATACCCCCCGCCTTTATATAATCCGGCAGATGCTGAAGCGCATTCTTTTTTCTTATCCAAGAGTAGAAAATCGATCGTTCAGCACCAATACTTATACGCAGTCAATATAAGAATAGAACAAGAAAATGCTGAATCCGGTGAGGATTCATGCAACATATTATTTGTAATATCATCAAGGAATTCAGATGGTTAGTGTTACAACCAATCTTCCTGACAATGATGCACTGGATGAGCGGGATATTCGTGTCTGGTTAGCTGGACTCTCGGTCAAACGAAGTGCTGCCGAGATGGAAAAGCTCCACGAAGCCTGTGATCTTGCCTTTGATATACATCGTGAAGGGCTTGAAGTTACCGGTGAGACGACACTGCGTCACGCACTTGCGGTTGCAGAAATCCTGGCCGAGATGGATCTGGACTGGGAGACACTGGCGGCCGCTATTCTGCACGATGTCTTGCCGGGCGATCAGGTTAATATTGCCCGACTTGAGAAGCAGTTTGGTGGCAGTGTGGCCCGAATGGTTGCGGATATGGCGCGAATTGGCTTCGTGTCACGGGGTAGGGGGAGCAAAGAGTACCAGAAAGAGGCTGAACACAGCGAAAACCTCCGCCGAATGCTGCTCAGTATTGCCGATGATATTCGGGTCGTACTCATTGTGCTGGCGGAACGCCTGCATATCATGCGTATCCTGAAGTCGTTACCGGAATCAATGCGGGTTAAAGAGGCGCGTGAGACGCAGCAGATCTATGCGCCACTGGCCAATCGACTGGGTATTTGGCAGATAAAATGGGAGTTGGAAGATCTCTGTCTACGCTATCTTGAGCCAGACACCTATAAGGATATCGCCAAAAAGCTGGATGGTCGGCGTACCGATAGAGAGGACTACATTGATGATGTGATTGACGATCTGCAGGCCAAATTCGCTGAGCTGCATATCAATGCCGAGGTCACGGGTCGGCCCAAGCACATCTACAGCATCTGGAAAAAGATGAAGCGTAAGTCGGTTCCGTTCGAGCAGATTTTCGATCTGCGAGCCGTTCGTGTATTGGTCGACTCAGTGGCCGATTGCTATGCGGCTATCGGTGTGGTGCATGGTTTGTGGCGGCATATCCCCGGGGAGTTCGATGACTATATCGCCACTCCAAAGGCCAATATGTATCGTTCGATTCATACCGCCGTGATTGGCCCAGAGGACAAGACGCTGGAGATCCAGATCCGTACCCATGATATGCATGAACATGCCGAATTGGGTGTGGCTGCGCACTGGCGCTATAAAGAGGGTGGTACCAAGGGCGATGCGGAATTTGAGCGACGGGTGTCGCTTATGCGTAACTGGATGGAAGTTAAGGATGACCCCACCGAGTCCGATGATTTTGTTGATAATCTGAAGAGCGAGTTTGAATCCCGGCAGGTCTACGTGCTGACCCCACAAGGGAAGGTGATAGAGCTACAGAAAGGCGCTACAGCGGTTGATTTTGCGTACACCATTCACTCCGATGTGGGGCATCGTTGTCGCGGCGCCAAGGTTGATGGCAAAATAAAACCCCTTACTTATCCGCTTGAAAGTGGCCAGCTGGTTGAGATATTAACCGTTAAAGAAGGGGGGCCGAGTCGTGACTGGCTCAGTCCACACCTGGGTTATTTGAAGACGAGTCGAGCGCGCAACCGGGTTCGACAGTGGTTCAAGCAGCAGGACTACGAGCAGCATCTACATGATGGCAAGGTGAGCCTGGATCGGGAGGTGAATCGACTGGGTGTCCCAAAGCCTGATCTGGCTATTGCAGCCAAGCGATTCAATTTTAAGAAGACGGATGATGTTCTGGCGGCCATTGGTCGTGGCGAGGTGTCACCAATCCAAGTGGCAGGGATGGGGCTGCCTCACGGGGCGCCGGCTAAAAAGACCTCTCCTCGTGTTGTTCCCATAGCGGATCGAAAGCCTGATAAAGCCAAGAAAGCTGGTAAAAGTGAAGTGGTTGTTGAGGGCGTGGATGACCTGATGACCCACATGGCGCGTTGCTGCAAGCCTGTTCCCAATGATGAGATCGTTGGCTTTATCACTCGCGGGCGTGGTGTTACCGTGCACCGCTCTGATTGCAGCAAGATCAGCCATCTCAAGGGGGATGACTTGCAGCGGTTGATTGATGTGGCTTGGGCAGAAGAGAGTCCAGCTGCTTTCTATCCTGTAGATATTCGAATAGTGGCCACTGATCGCAAGGGGTTGTTAAGGGATATTTCGGCGATTCTGACCAATGAAGAGGTCGATGTGATGGGGGTCAGCACGCAATCTAACAGGAAGATGGACCGGGCTAATATGCGCTTTACTGTCGAGATCTCAAGCATGCGGCAGCTGAGTCGTTTAATCGATAAAATCTCCCAGTTGCCCGATGTTTTAAGTGCGCGGCGAGATGTTTGATGCCGAATGGCCCGAACTTTCAGCCCTGTAACCTGGTCTGAGGCTGAATCATAAATTGCCTGTATCCCCTGCGGCAAGGTAAACTAAGC
>JAPHUG010000413.1 GCA_026197195.1 Sedimenticola sp. | reverse complement strand
TTTATCTCGGGGACATGTTGCAAGGCCTGTACAGCGGCATAGACAAAATAGGCGGTAAATGTCAGTTTAATACCTTGCTGTTCAAATAACGTTTTATGCTGAGTTCTGTGCTGGCTTATTGCGCTAAGATCCATCTCAAATATGCTGGTCACATGAGGTGCCGTATGCAGCAGGCTCTCGGTCATATGACTCGCAATTCGACGCCGCATGCTGGTATGTGGAATATGGTTTGATGCACTGCTGATCGGGGCGGGCGTAATCGGTTGCTGAATAGACCCTTCAACCTCTGAGAGTTTATCAGTATGAATGGGTAGCTTCTGCTCCAGGTAGCTAAGCACATCCTGCTTGGTCACACGCCCCCGTTTCCCTGAGCCCTCTATCTGTTCGATATTAACCCTGTGCTTCTTAACCAGTCTGCGTACTGCGGGACTGAGTAGCTGTGCCATCTCGGTGAGTTGGGTTGATGGCTGGTTATTTTCTTTTGTTGATTGGGTATTCTCGACTGTTACTGGCGCATGCGTGATCGAATCGTTAGCTGATTCGTTGATTTCTATCCGGCCCAGCAATGTGCCGGGTGTGACATCGTCACCAGGGTTTTTAAAAACATCTTTCAAAACGCCACTGGCTGGTGAGGGGACTTCTACCATGACCTTGTCAGTTTCAATATCCACCAACGGTGAATTGATAGAGACCTGCTGGCCCGGCAGTTTGAGCCAGTTTGCCAGTACATGGGCAGTGCCTTGCTGTTCACCTTGCGGAACAATAATATCGATCAGCTGCGACATGATTAGATCTCCAGCAACTCTTTAATAGCGTGTGTTATTTGCGATTCACCGGGTAATACGGCGTTCAACAGAACCGGACTGTGGGGGCTGGGAATATCAGGCATAGCCAGACGCTTAATGGGTGCATCCAGCTCAAAGAAGACCGCTTCTGTCAGGGTGGCTGCTATCTCGGCTCCAAAGCCCGCCGTGATGTTATCTTCATGAACGATCAGGCAACGACTTGTCTTGGCAACGGAGGCGGTCACGGTCGCCTTGTCCCAGGGTGAAATGGTTCTCAGGTCAATGACTTCGACACGTCCTGGATACTGGTTTGCTGCGGTTTCACAGCGCGGCACCATGGCGCCCCAAGTGACAATGGTCAGGCTGTCTCCCGAGGTGAGACGGGAGGCCTTGCCAAATGGGATTACATAGCTGTCACCGGGGTAGGGGCGGCGTGCCCAGGCATCATCCAACATGGCACGATGTTCGAAGAAGATGGTCGGATTGTTACTGCGCATGGCTGAACGTAAAAGCCCAACGGCATCTTCCGCATTCGAGGGCATGGCTACCTGCCAGCCAATGGCATGCGCCCATTTGACCTCCTGGCATTGGCTATGCCAGGGGTCACCGCACTTGAAAAAACCACCGGCAATTCGAACCACCATAGGGGCGGCAAATCGATTCTTGGTACGCCAGCGCATGGTGCCGGTATCGTTCAGTTGCTCCTCTGCAGGATCGGCATATTTTCTGAATTGAATCTCGGGTACCGGCATCAATCCAGCCTGAGCCATGCCAATCGATCGACCGATGATTCCCTCTTCCGAGAGACTGGTATCAAAGACCCGGTCGACACCATACTTTTCTGATAGCCCCATGGTGACAGCATGAACACCTCCCTTGGCGGCGACATCCTCGCCAAACACCAGCAGATGATCGTTTGTACTTAACTCATAATCGAGTGTTCGGCGAATGGCCGATACCATATTGATACGGGTGGATTCTGGTTCAGGTGTGAGAGAAGATGCCGGGAAGCTGGTGCCACGGGGTGCCAGTCCCCCCTGACACTGAATGAGAGGTGCACCATCATCTCCTGTTTCGCAGAAAATGTGTTGGAGAATATCCTGTGAATCAGGGAGAGGCCGCGATTTTGCCCTCTCCAGTGCACGCGATACATCCTGTTCTGCCTCGGTTTCCAGGGCATCCCAGTCTGATTCGCTCATTAAATGATCAATCAGAAAGGCTTTCAATTGAGGCAATGGGTCACGGGACTGCTCTTCTGCAATCTGTTCGGCGCTTTTATAGGCCTGGGTATCTTGTGCAGAGTGTCCTGAAAGACGGGGTACCTGAAGACGAAGTAACACGGGCCCCTGATCGTTCCTGAGATGGGTTAATGCCTGTTCAATCAGTGTGCTCGCCTCTTCTGGGTCTGACCCGTTTCCATCCAGGATTTGAAGATGCTTGAATGCGGCGAGATTTGCGGCAATATTTTTACC
>JAPHUG010000067.1 GCA_026197195.1 Sedimenticola sp. | reverse complement strand
TATTACGGTGGGTGGGTTCTGCATGCTACTGACGGGCTTTTCCCTCTATGCCGAACAGACGGGACTGGGTAGCTGGCAGGACAGTTTATTCGGTTGGCTAATTCCATTGGTAGGACAGAGTCAAGATGTGCGTTTGTGGCACCACTGGGGTATGTGGGTGATCGTGGTGTTTGTCATGCTGCATGTCTATGTGGCGATTCGGGAAGATATTGTCTCCCGACAAAGCATTATCAGCACCATGATCAGTGGCTGGCGCACCTTTAAGGATGACCGGCCATGAGTAGCACTAGACCTTCAGTTTGTGATGTGAGCAGGCCTCAACCTAATGTGCTGATTTTGGGTATCGGCAATCTGCTCTGGGCGGATGAGGGTTTTGGTGTGCGGGCGGTTGAGACCCTTCAGCAATGGTATCGCTATCCTGACCATGTTCGCGTAATGGATGGCGGAACCCAGGGCGTCTATCTGGTCCAGGAGGTACGCGAGGCCGATATCCTGATTGTGTTCGACGCCATTGATTATGGGCTTTCCCCTGGCACATTGAAATTGATTGAAGGAGAGACGGTTCCCAAATATCTCGGTGTGAAGAAGGTCAGTCTGCATCAGACTGGATTTCAGGAAGTACTGGCCTTGGCGGAGATGATGGGTGACTACCCGGAAAAGATTTTATTGATCGGTGTACAGCCTGTTGAGATTGAAGACTTCGGTGGCAGTTTAAACCCTGAGGTAAAGGCGAAGATAGGCCCGGCCATTGAGCAGGCGATTACCTTTTTATCCGAGCAGGGCGTTGTCATGAGTCGTCGAGATAAACCCATGGCAGCGGATCATCTGAGTTCAGCCATCAGCGACATGACACGATATGAACATGAGCGCCCACCGCCGGAACAGGCCTGTCGATTGGGTGATGAGCGGGTGCTGTTATCTGAGGACTACCAGGTGGAGCATCGTCCGGCTTCATTAGATGGTTCCGCCATGAGCGTGGGGCTTGATCAGCATTTAAATAAATACCGTAGCCAATCGGGTAGCTGAATCTCCCTGCATACAATTGATTGAAGGAGTATAACGATGAGCTCAGAACTGATCAGACAGATGATCGTGCAAAATAACTATCCGGTATTAAATGAGTCAACGCTCGATGAGTTTCTTGATGAGAATGACTATACGGTTCTGTTTTTTACGGAAGATCCAAAACAGTATCCGGAAAGTAACGATGTAGCCATCATACTGCCTGAGTTGTCGGCCTGTTTTGCAGGCCGATTTCAAGTGGCGGTGATTGATCGTGAAGCGGAGCATCGGTTGCACCGGCGCTTTCCTTTTGATAGTTGGCCTGCGCTGGTTTTTATGCGACGCGGTGAGTACCTGGGTGCCATTACACGGGTTCAGAATTGGACCGATTATCTCCGTGAAATTGAACGGTTACTGACTGCCCCGGCATTGCATGTTCGTGATATAGGCATACCTGTGGTGGCCCAGTCATTGGCTTCTTCCCAATAGTCAGAAAGATACAGAGTAGGAGATGGCTTATGAGTTTCTATGAGATACCTGCAGTAACCGTCGGTGTGGGCAGTCAACCCACGGAAGAAGATGGTGCTGTGTTGGATTACCAGAAGATGCCAGATGAGATGGGTACTTTCTCCATGCCCACTATCCCAGAACCAGAAGCGGTGGAGGGAATGGATATTGCCCTTGCGCTATTGGCGCGAGTACAGGCGGCACTTGAAGGATACAAAACCGGTGATCAGGAACAGCTGTTTGATCTTACCTTTATGGACAGTGCCAATCTCAGTTTAGTAGACCAGGTGCTTGGGGAAGGTGAGGTGAGTGTGGTGTTCAGTCGCACTTTACAGGTGAAGATCCAGGAGTCAGTGATGGCCGGGATCTGGCGGGTCCGTTATCAGGATGGAACCGGTACCACCTATAAAGATACGCTGGAGGTGGGCTCCATACCGGGTTTGATCCGGGATGCGACATTCGTGGGTGCTGCAGCCACTCTTACCCTACCAGATGAACCACTTCCTGAAGGGGTGCTGAATGCCCCGCCGTTAGTGGCTGAGCTGAATGAAAAGGCACAGGCTTACAGGCCGGGTGTTCCAGCTCATGTAATCAATCTGACGTTGCTGCCACAGACGGAGCAGGATCTGGATTTTTTAGGCCAACTACTGGGTAGCGGGGCTGTCACCATCCTGTCTCGCGGTTATGGAAATTGCAGAATCACCAGCACAGGGATGCACAATGTCTGGTGGGTGCAGTATTTCAACTCGCAGGATATGAATATCCTGAATACATTGGAAGTGACTGACGTACCCGCGGTGGCCTGCGCCGCACAGGAGGATCTAAAAGATAGCGCTGACCGCCTGAAAGAGATACTGGAAGTCTATCAATGAGTAGCACGTTTTTTTCCGGTTCCTATGGCGGTAGTGCTGAGAAGCTGACAGATGAGGCGCGGCTGGAATGCAAGATCTGCTGGCATGTCTATGATCCGGCAGAGGGCGACAGCTACTGGCAGATTCCGCCTGGTACACCCTTTTCAAAATTGCCGGAGAACTGGAGTTGTCCCAATTGTGATGGCCGTAAAAATGATTTTATGGTGCTTTGATGAACGCCGATGATCTGCATAAAGTCGTGGATGATCTGGAGGCCGTGTTCAGTTTGATCGAACAGCAGCGAATGGTTGATGTGCCGATTCTGAACAGTGCATTGCAGGTAAAGGCCGTGGGTTTCAGACCCTGGAACGAAGGTGTATTGGGAGTGTTGATTACACCCTGGTTCATGAATCTGATGCTATTGGGACAGATAGCTGTAGATGAGGGTGACACCCTATTGCCCGGTAACAAAATAACGCATGTTTTTCCATCGGGTGCCTATGAGTTTATTGTGGGTGAAGAGGCGGGAATGGGTCTTTACCAGGCCTGCTCACTGTTTTCCCCGATGCAGCAGTTTCATTCGCAACAGCTTGCCGAAGAGACGGCTGAAGCGATCATGCAAGGCATTATGCAATCTGAGAATCGCTCAGAGATCAGTACCCACAGTCGTGAGATTGAGCAGGCCTGGCGGGGTGAGCCCGATGACACTCAGGATGAACAGGCTGACTCCGGAGACATGACAGAAGACTCCCCCTGCTTGTCTGAGCGACTTGAGACCCCACTCAGTCGTCGTGAACTGCTGACAGGTCTGTTTGCAGAAAAGAGCGAGTAATTTCCCCAGTCACGTGCCCCCAGTCTTTACGCTTTCCGGTCAACGATATAGTCGGCCAGCCAACGCAGGGGATCGGCTCTTTTATCGAATGCGGTGAGGCTATCGAGTGCATCCTGTCGGAGATTCTGTGCCATCTCTTTGGCGGCTTTCATGCCCATCAACGAGGGGTAGGTCGGTTTGCCATTGGCTTCATCTTTGCCCTGGGTCTTGCCCAGTGTTTCCGTGTCACCCTCCACATCCAGGATATCGTCCTGTACCTGGAAGGCCAGTCCTATACAGTTGGCGTAGTGTTCCAGTTGTTTTACGTGCTGGGGATCTACATTTGCAGCAGCCAGGCAGCCCAGTTTTACGCTGGCATGTATCAGGGCACCGGTCTTGTGAATGTGCATGTTCTCCAGTTGAGCCAGGTCGATCTGCTCGCCCACTGCGGCCAGATCCAGTGCCTGTCCACCTGCCATGCCCCGTGAACCACTGGCATGGGCCAGCGTTTCAACCATTTTCAAGCGTCTTTCTGCGCTGAATGGGTGGGGTTCATCACGGCAGACAGCCTTAAATGCGAGTGTTTGCAGGGCATCACCGGCAAGAATGGCCGTGGCTTCATCAAAGGCCTTGTGACAGGTGGGGCGTCCACGGCGTAGATCGTCATCATCCATGGCGGGCAGATCATCATGGATGAGTGAATAGGCGTGAATCAGCTCTACCGCACAGGCTGGTCCGTCCAGTTGTTCGGCCGGTACGCCCAATGCGTCACCTGTTGCATACACCAGCAAAGGACGTACACGTTTCCCCCCATTCAGGGTGGCGTAGCGCATGGCTATGTGGAGACGTTGAGGCTGAATGGTAGCCGCGGGTAATTGCAGTTCCAGGGCCTTGTTGACTTGCGATTGACAGCGCTCTAGATACTGCTTCAGGGCGGATTCATTGGTCACGTTGGAAGGGTTCCGGTTCGGCATCAACACGCTGATCAGAGAGAATCTGGATCTTCTGTTCGGCCTCTTTTAACGCGACCTGACAGGTGCGGGTCAGGGTGACACCCCGCTCAAAAGATTTTAGCGACTCTTCGAGAGAGAGGTCACCCTGTTCCAGGGTCTCTACCAGTGATTCCAGTTCGTTTAAGGCCTCTTCAAACGTAGGCGCTTTGGATTCCTTTTTCGGCACGGGAAGACTCTTTGTTGTGGTAAATAGGTGAACCTTACCGAGTGGATGGATAGCGGTCAATCCACCCTTTTTCGCTGAGCTGTCACATGAATGGGAACGCCGTTGTGATTATGCCGGTCCCGGCCCTCGCATAGCGCGGTGGGGCCGTGTAAACTTTGGCACCATCGTGCGTCAATTAGGCAGGTTTTTATATTCATGAGCAGCAGTTCATACGATGCTTCAGCCATTGAAGTGCTCAGCGGTCTGGAGCCGGTGCGTAAGCGTCCCGGTATGTATACCGATACCAGCCGTCCCAATCACCTGGCACAGGAGGTGATTGATAACAGTGTCGATGAGGCCGTAGCCGGACATGCCACTACCATTGAAGTCATTCTGTTCAAAGATGGCTCTCTGCAGGTGAAGGATGATGGTCGGGGAATGCCAGTGGACATTCACCCACAACAGGGGTTGCCGGGTGTTGAGGTGATCCTGACCAAGCTGCATGCTGGTGGCAAGTTCTCCAATAAGAACTATCAGTTTTCCGGCGGCCTACACGGCGTGGGGGTCTCTGTAGTTAATGCGCTCTCAAAGCATCTGGAGATCTGGGTCAAGCGCGGTGGGGCTGAATACAATATGGCCTTTGCTGGGGGCGACAAGGCGTCAGATCTCGAAGAGGTCGGGCGTGTTGGCAAGAATAATACAGGCACACGACTACGGTTCTGGCCCGACCCTAAATATTTTGATTCAGGGAAATTTTCAGTTCGCCAATTGCTGCATGTACTGCGTGCCAAGGCGGTGCTTTGTCCTGGTTTGAAAGTCCTGTTCCTGGATGAGAACAGCGGTGACAGCTATGAATGGCATTACGAAGATGGTCTGCAGGACTATCTGCTGGATGCACTGCAAGGTCTTGAGTTGCTTCCTGATCCACCTTTTGTCGGCTCCATGTCGGGCAACTCCGAAGTGGCCGATTGGGCCGTCACCTGGCTCCCTGAAGGGGGTGAGGGCGTCACAGAGAGCTATGTCAACCTGATTCCGACTGCCCAGGGGGGTACCCATGTCAATGGTCTGCGTTCTGGTCTGACAGATGCGGTAAGAGAATTTTGTGAGTTCCGTAATCTATTGCCGCGCGGGGTCAAGCTGGCACCGGATGATGTTTGGACCCGTTGCAGCTTTATCCTTTCAGTCAAGTTGGCTGATCCGCAGTTTTCTGGCCAGACCAAGGAACGCCTCTCATCCAGGGAGTGTGCGGCCTTTGTCTCAGGTGTGGTGAAAGATGCCTTCAGCCTCTGGTTGAATCAGCATACGGATGCCGGTGAGCGGCTCGCTGATCTGGCGATCAATGCGGCCCAGTCGCGCCTTAGGGCGGGCCGAAAAGTGCTGCGAAAGAAGGTGACCCAGGGGCCTGCGTTGCCCGGTAAACTGGCAGACTGCAGTACCGTTGATCCACGCCGCAGTGAATTGTTTCTGGTCGAGGGGGATTCGGCAGGCGGTTCTGCCAAGCAGGCCCGGGATCGTGAATTTCAGGCGATTATGCCCCTGCGTGGAAAGATTCTTAACACCTGGGAGGTGGATTCAGCTGAGGTGCTGGCCTCGCAAGAGGTTCACGACATCTCGGTGGCGATTGGTGTGGAGCCCGGCTCTGACGATCTGGAGAAACTACGATTCGGGAAGGTTTGCATATTGGCTGATGCGGATTCTGACGGTGCCCATATCGCAACCCTGCTCTGTGCCCTCTTCTTGCGTCATTTCAGAAAGCTGGTACAGGAAGGGCACGTCTATGTGGCGATGCCGCCACTCTACCGAATCGACGTTGGCAAGCAGGTTTTCTATGCCCTGGACGATTCAGAACGCCAAGGTGTGCTGGATCGTATTGCTGCAGAGAAACTCAAAGGAAAAGTGAGTGTCCAACGCTTCAAGGGTCTGGGCGAGATGAACCCATTGCAGCTTAGGGAGACGACCATCGATCCTGATACCCGCCGCCTGGTGCAACTGACCATTGATGCAGGGGATGACACCCATAGTATGATGGACATGTTATTGGCAAAGAAACGTGCATCGGATAGAAAAAGCTGGTTACAGCAGAAAGGCGATCTGGCCGAGATTTAAAGAACAGCTCTACAATTATTGGTTATTGAAGGCATATCCATGAAGTTTTTCAGCATTTGTTTAGTGACTGTGATGGTCTTGGCAGGGTCCACAATGGCCACTGCTGCTGATAGTAGCAGTCCCATGACGGCAAATAAGGGTGATAGTAATTTCTATAATCCTCACGACTCATTTAACCCAAATGTAGAAGACTATGTCTGGAAAGAGCAGAAGACAGAGATACCCCCTTTCCCTGAAGACGAAAACCTGGTTGAGTTCCAGGTGACGCGGCCCAATGCGTCTTTTAGCTATTTTGTCGATGCCAATTCACTGAGCTATACCAAAGCAGATGGTATTGTGCGTTATACCGTCGTCATAAAATCCAAGACCGGCGCAAAGAACGTGGCGTTTGAAGGCATGCGCTGTTCTACCAAAGAGTTCAAGACCTATGCCTTTGGTAACGGAAAAGGCAAATTTGTAAAGCCGAGAAAATACGAATGGAAGTCGATTATGGCGAATAATTACACGCGCTATAGAAAGGATTTATCTGACTACTATTTCTGCGATATCCATATGCTTGATCTCAGCGCTGAGAAGATATTAACCGAAATGCGATACGGTAAAACTAAGGTTCTGGAAGCCGGTTTCAGATAAGTCGTCTCACAGATACCACTGCTCATAAAGCTGCATGGCAACAGCTCCACAACCCATCATCACCAGGGCAAACCGGCTATTCAGTTTCATTAGTGTCACAGCCTGGATATTGTAACGCCCCTGAATCATCAGGTGGAGGCCGGATAGGGGTGCGGTCGATATACCGATGGCCCAGGTCATTAAAAAGGTCATTCCCAGTAGGTTTGGGTCCACGCCCAGCGGGGAGAAAATACCCCCTGCAGTTGCAATACTGATCACTGGATGAATACCCAGGACGGATACGACCACCATGACTAACAGCAACAGGCTCGCCTCGTTGGCGCCGAACTGTTGTACCTCAACCTGTAAATCGGTGGCACTGATGGCGGCCGCTATACCGGTTGCAAGCACGCCGGCCGAAATAAACAGCATCAATTCACCGGACATTCTGGGTAGTCCAATTTTGATATGTTGCCTGTAGGCCTCCAGGCCGGTTCTGCCGTGACGCAGAAAAAGCAGTAGCCATGTTAATGAAAGAGCCAGCAGCGAGATCAGTGTGAGTATCGGTATCTCAGGCCAAACCTGATGAGTCAACATTAACAGGGCTGCCAGGAGGCCGGGTATCCAGAGTGCTGTAAATTGCATGGGATAGCCATGAAAGTGCTCGGCTTTTCCATTTCGCGTCAGCTCCCAACCGGTTAA
Organism: Sedimenticola sp.; assembly: GCA_026197195.1. Classification (GTDB taxonomy): domain Bacteria; phylum Pseudomonadota; class Gammaproteobacteria; order Chromatiales; family Chromatiaceae; genus Sedimenticola. Next base: position 673 of record JAPHUG010000067.1, on the reverse strand, counting down.
AAGCAGAGCCAGGAGGGCGACAGGGAGGCCGACCAAAGAGAGTGTGGTCAATTGTGCGCCTGGTGCATTGGAGAGGGCGATACCCATGGCGGCAAAAAAGGGCGACCAGCAGGCGGCCATGGCGAAGCCTCGGGAAAGCACGCAGGCTTGTGCGGGTGTCATGGGTCGATTGGCCGAAAGACGATCACCGATAATGACAATGGATGACATGTTAATAACGGAGCCGAACAGGTGAATGCCAAACAGGGTGCGCCAGAGGGGTTTGTTCCCCATCGGCAGGGCTTCATCACACGTCACGGGCTGTGTTACCAGACGTAGAAAACTGACCGCTGCCAGCATGGCGAGCATGGCCTGATTGGTGCTGATGGCACTCTCCAAGGCCAGGCCGGTCCCTGCAAAATAACCCCACACTAGACCCGCGGTTCCAATGCTGAGCATGGCCACTACTTGTGTGCGTTGGACGGTATTAATGTTGTGTATCAGGGTGAGTGCCGCGAACCAACCCAAAAGACCGGCTAGCCATCGAGGAAATTCAGGTATGAGTCCGTGTGCAACAGATAACAATATCATGCCCATCAGGATCGGGCCGCTGGCCTCTGTTGAGAACCACTGTTGTAAACGGGCCAAAAAACTACTCCTGACGTAAACGGTCTGTCGATTAATGGGGTGACGG
>JAPHUG010000347.1 GCA_026197195.1 Sedimenticola sp. | reverse complement strand
CCCTGCGCTGTCTGCCAGGCGTCGGACAGAAGTCGGCCCAGCGCATGGCTTTTCATCTGCTGGAACGTGACCGGGAAGGGGGGCGTGTGCTCTCTCATATCCTGGGTGAGTCAATGGATCGCATCGGCCATTGCAGCCGTTGCCGAACGCTGAGTGAGGCGACAGTCTGTAGTTACTGCGCCAACCCCAAGCGGGACGACAGCCAGCTCTGCGTGGTGGAGACACCGGCGGAAGTGGTTGCCATTGAGCAGGCTACCGATTTTCGGGGACGCTATTTTGTTTTGGGAGGGCGTCTCTCTCCACTGGATGGTATCGGGCCTCGGGAAATCGGACTGGATCTGTTTGATTCGCGACTTGCGGAAGGTCATGTCAGTGAGCTTATCCTGGCCACCAATCCCACCGTTGAGGGTGAGGCCACCGCCCATTATATTGGCGAGATGGCCCGTGCCAGGGGGATCAGAGTGACCCGCATTGCCCACGGTGTGCCGCTGGGTGGCGAACTGGAGTATGTGGATGGCGGTACGCTCTCACACGCTTTTTCCGGTCGCCGGGATTTTTGAGCTATTCTTTAATATTCAGTATGACGTTAGGTGAATTGAATGGATGAGTGTCTGTTTTGCAAGATGGTAGCCGGTGATATCCCTGCAGATATTGTCTACCAGGATGATGATGTGCTTGCTTTTCGGGATATCAATCCCCAGGCTCCGGTTCATATCCTGATCATTCCCAAGCGTCATATCAGTACCCTGAATGACCTGACCCCGGATGATGCCACTCTGATTGGCAAACTTTCCCTGGCCGCGGCCAGAATAGCGGAACAGGAAGGGATTGCTGAGGCAGGTTACCGTACACTGATCAATACCAACCGGGAAGGAGGGCAAGTGGTATTCCATATCCATATGCATCTGATGGGCGGTCGCAGGATGCTCTGGCCACCGGGCTGATCCGGTGAACACTGTTTCTCATGGCCTCGATTAACGCCTTAAGCAGTGCCTTTTACGATCCATCCGTCTCCCGGGCGCTGGTGCCGGTATCACCCACCACTCCCGGAGAGGATGCGGCGCGCCGTCCTGTCCCGCCACCGCCGATACAGGTTATCGCACCCACGGCCGAGCTTCGCAGTAGCCTGGAATCCCGTGCCAGCCTGATTGGGCAACAGGCGCTGGCGGATGATGGGGTCAGCAGCCGAAACAAACAGGCCATCCGCGCCTACCGCACACTGGAAGAGTCTGAAGAGCGTGAACAGGTCAGTCGCCTGTTAGGCGTTGATGAATACGCCTGATCAGGCATTACGCTTATCCTCTTTTGTTTTAGCTTTGCCAGCACGCCTCCGCCCCTGTTTGGGTTTCTTCTTCCGCCAGAGACCAAAAGCCAGCAGATAGCCAACCGCCAGGACAATCAAGTGTTCGAGGTTGGGGTAGGCCTGTTTTTCCAGGGTGTTGATCTGTGGAATCAGAGGCAGATAACGTACTTTGACCAGGCCGGGTGCATGGTTTGTGGCTACGGAAAACGAGGTGCCCAGTACATAAGAGAACCCCTCGATTGATTGCCGATTGGGTAACGTAAACCGATAACTGATGACATGGGTATAACGATCGGGAAGCGCCTCATTTCGTTCCCCCAGTTGTCGACGCACACTGAGCACCTTCGCGTCAGTCGTCTCACCAAACAGACCTACCATCGGCGTTACCGTCCCCCAGGTCATCAAAACCAACCCGAGCAGTGTGAGGAGTATACGGGGTATATGCTGTTTCATTTTAATGCGTCATGCCAGATTCATCGCTGTTTATATATAAACCTGTTGATCAGAAAAGCGAGCAGATAAATATCGCTCAATTGATGCTTGTCATCTTCATCATATTCCCTTAGTAATAGCATTGAAAATAGAGAGTGATTCTGATTGGGAACCATTCGCCAGCGTCAATTCTCAGGGATGGTTCATAGATGCTGATAGTAACCTCTTTTCCGGGAGTAGCAGGATGTTTTATTGGTTGAAGTCTCGTCTATCAGAAGCACTGCTTCTTGCATTGATGTTGTTGTGCGTCACACCGGTTGTTGCTGATGATCTGGGCGAATTCATCCTCACTTTGATCAAAAACACCCCTGAACAACCGCTGACTGAAGGGGCGATGCTGTTGCTGACCCGGGATCTGGGTTGGTATGAAAAGCATATG
>JAPHUG010000448.1 GCA_026197195.1 Sedimenticola sp. | reverse complement strand
CTCATAGGCCAGATTCATCTGGCCCCGCTTGTAATTTTTCTCTGTTATGACGAACTGTTTGCCAAAACTCCAATGGTTGTAACCAATGGGCATGCCAACGGAGGCATAGGCATCCATCATCTGTTCACTGGAGATCAGTTCCAGTTGTACAGGGTAGCAATCAAGGCCGTAGATCTCTTTGGCGATTCGTTCTATATGCCGGTTGTACTCGTCTATCAGGTCAAACGTCCAGTCAGACTCGGTAGAGATGAGTCTGGACGTGTCTGGTGCGGGATGCGCCGCACTTTTTGATTTTTGTTTTTCAGTACGACTGCTCATGCCTCTTGCCTTTTAAAGAGTTCATGGAAGACGGGATAGATTTCGCCGGCATCCCGGATCTGTTTCATGGAAAAGGTTTCAAAGAGTTCACTGACTTTTTCATACTCTCGCCATAGTCCCTGATGTTCCTGGTTGTGAATTTCGACATAGGCGTAATACTGAAGATAGGGCATGATTGACTCGACCATCAGGTCGCGACAGGTTGCGCTGTCATCTTCCCAGTTATCACCGTCACTGGCCTGTGCAGCATAGATGTTCCAATCTTCGGTAGGATAGCGTTCTTTGACAATGTCACGCATCAGCTTCAGTGCGCTGGAGACGATGGTTCCGCCGGTTTCACGCGAGTAAAAGAACTCCTCTTCATCCACTTCTTTGGCGGATGTATGGTGACGAATGAATACGACATCTGTTTTCTCATAGCTCCGACTGAGAAACAGATAGAGAAGGATGAAAAAACGCTTTGCGATGTCTTTTGTGGCCTGACTCATGGAACCGGAAACATCCATGATGCAGAACATGACTGCTTGCGTAATGGGTTTGGGCTGGGGGATAAACTGATTGAATTTCAGATCATAGGTGTCGATAAAGGGGATCGCATCAATACGGGCACGTAATACGGCAAGTTCTTCACGAAGGCCCTTTATCCTCTCTTCATTATGTGGCTTTTTTTTCAGCTCATCTTCCAGCAAGGTTTCAAGTTCCTTGCACCGCTTGCTGTAAGGGGAGGCTATCGCTATTTTGCGGCCCTTAGCACGGCGCATGGTGCGCGCCAGGTTGAGGTTGGATGCAACGCCTGTATTGGAAAAGCCTGAGCGGACTAATGTTTGTGCCGCTTGGGCAACCACCTTGGTCTTTACCAGGTTGGGGAGGGCCAGCTCTTCAAAAAGCAAGTCGAGATATTCATCTTTGGATATTTCAAAGTCGAAGTCATCCTCACCTTCACCTGAATTGGAGGCCTGACTTCCGCCTCCTCCCTGATTGGACTTATCAGGTCGCTTGACCTGATCGCCCTGGCTGAACTCCTTGTTACCCGGGTGAACATTCTCATGTATTCCACCAGGTCCATGATGGATGACCGGCTCCTTAATATCTTTTGCCGGGATATTAATCTTCTCACCCGACTGCGTATCGGTAATAGACCGCTTTGTTATGGCGTCAGATACAGATTTCTTTATCTGTTGTTTGTATCTCCGCATCAAGCGCTGGCGGTTTACCGCACTCTTGTTGCGGCCGTCCAGTCTGCGGTCAATTATCATACCCATAGATTACATCCTTAGTTCATATTTAACTGATGCCTTCTTATCACCTCCATCGTGTTAGGTGGCTTTGCGAACACGCAGATACCATTCAGAGAGAAGCCTGACTTGTTTGCGTGTATAGCCCTTGGTCATCATACGGCTGATAAAGTCTTCATGCTTTTGCTGGTCTTCAGTGGAGGCCTTGGCATTGAAGCTGATGACGGGTAGCAGCTCTTCTGTGTTGGAGAACATCTTCTTCTCAATCACAGTCCGCAGTTTTTCATAGCTGGTCCAGTTGGGATTCTTGCCGTTGTTATTCGCTCGCGCACGCAATACAAAATTGACAATCTCGTTTCTGTAATCTTTTGGATTAGATATGCCGGCGGGTTTTTCAATCTTCTCAAGTTCTTCATTGAGTGCCGCCCGGTTGAGGAATTCACCTGTATCGGGATCGCGGAACTCCTGGTCCTGTAACCAGTAGTCGACATAGGTGACATAACGGTCGAAGATGTTTTGACCATACTCTGAATAACTCTCCAGATAGGAGGTCTGTATCTCCTTGCCGATGAACTTGATGTACTCAGGAACCAGATGGCCCTTGATATGCTCAAGATAACGTTCCTGTAGCTCAGGAGGGAACTGTTCCTGCATGATCTGCTGCTCAAGCACATAGAGCAGATGCACCGGATTGGCCGCCACCTCGGTATTGTCGAAGTTAAATACCTTGGAGAGAATTTTATAGGAGAATCGTGTGCTGAGTCCGGTCATGCCTTCATTGACACCGGCATAATCCTTGTACTCCATCAGACTCTTGGCTTTGGGATCTGTGTCTTTCAGGTTCTCACCATCGTAGACCCGCATCTTGCTCCAGATGTTGGAGTTCTCCGGCTCTTTAAGTCGTGTCAGAACGGCAAACTGAGCCATCATCTTCAATGTGTCTGGTGCACAGGGCGCTTCTGCCAAGCTCGAATTGGCAATCAGTTTTTGATAGATCTCTATCTCTTCTGTAACGCGCAGGCAGTAGGGGACCTTGACGATGTTAACACGGTCCAGAAATGCCTCATTGTTCTTGTTGTTTCTGAAGCTCTGCCACTCGGATTCATTCGAGTGCGCCAGAATAATCCCTTCAAAGGGAATGGCGGATATGCCCTCGGTTCCTTTGTAATTGCCTTCCTGTGTCGCGGTCAGCAGAGGGTGAAGCACCTTGATTGGCGCCTTGAACATCTCCACAAACTCAAGCAAACCCTGATTAGCCTGACAGAGTCCGCCGGAGAAGCTGTAGCAATCCGGATCATCCTGTGAGAATTCATCCAGTTTTCTGATATCCACTTTACCGGTCAGGCTGGAGATATCCTGGTTGTTTTCATCACCGGGTTCTGTTTTGGCAATACCTGTCTGACTAAGCCGGCTCGGCCAGATCTTAACCACTTTAAACTTGGTAATATCACCACCGAATTCCCGCAGGCGTTTAACCGCCCATGGACTGGGGATGTGGTCGAGATAGCGACGCGCAATACCATACCGCTCCCGGATAAGCTCACCGTCTTCCTCGGGATCAAATAGGCCCAGCGGGCTCTCATTTACAGGAGAGCCTTTTAATGCATAAAAAGGCACTTTCTCCATGAGGTATTTGAGTTGCTCGGCAAGGGACGACTTGCCGCCACCCACTGGGCCTAACAGGTAGAGGATCTGTTTCTTTTCTTCCAGACCCTGGGCTGCGTGACGTAAGAAGGAGACTACCGACTCTATGGCATCTTCCATGCCATAGAATCCATTGAATGTTGGGTAGGTCTTGATTACCTTGTTGGAGAATATGCGGCTAAGTCGTGGGTCTTTGCTGGTGTCTGTAAGCTCGGGCTGGCCGATGGCAATAAGCAGTCGTTCAGCTGCGGAGGCGTATACGGATTTATCCTCTTTGCAGAGATCCAGATACTCTTCCAGTGTGATTTCCGATTCCTGATTGGCCTCATATCGGCCCTGGAAATGGTCAAAAATGGTCATGGAGTCGTCCCTCCTGATAGTTTGATACGGTACCGCCATCCGCATTTAACGCAGTATGGTGTCT
>JAPHUG010000051.1 GCA_026197195.1 Sedimenticola sp. | reverse complement strand
TGATTACGTTCTGATCGATTGCCCCCCCATGCTCGGGGTGTTGATGGTCAATGCGCTGGCAGCCTGTGAACGGCTGGTGATCCCGGTGCAGACAGAATTTCTTGCCCTGAAAGGCCTGGAGCGTATGCTGCATACGCTGAAGATGGTGCTCAAAGCGAGAACCACCCCCTTGCCCTATACCATTGTCCCGACCATGTATGACCAGAGAACACGCGCTTCTGTTGACAGTCTTCGGGTACTCCGAGAGACCTATAAAGGACAGGTATGGGATGGCGTGATACCCGTAGATACCCAGTTTAGAGAGGCCAGTAAGGTGGGGCTGCCCCCAGCGATTGCTGATCCGCGTGGCAAGGGCGTGGCAGCCTATACGGCCCTGCTTGAGTCGCTGCAGAGTGAGCAGACCACCTTGCCTGTGACGGGTATCGCCAGATGAGTAAAGAGCCGAAACAGCCTAAAGAGGTGTTGCATGCCCCAGAGGAGGCGATAGACAGTTATCTCGCGGCACTGCTGAGTGAAGTGGATGAATACAGGGAGCCTGAGCAGAAAACCGTAGCCACAGCCGTATTGGATAAGCCCAGACTGGCCGAAGTGGTCGAGATCCGCCGGGGAGTGCAGATTGAAACGCCTGTTCAGGCCCCGGTGACTGTAGAAAAAGTTAAAACGGCCGATAAGCCCCTAGAGACGGCAGAGCAAGGGCGGCCAGCACCGGTTGAGATCGTCCCGGAATGGGGTGAGCACCCCTTTCAATCGCTCCCTTTCAAGGTGCGGGGGATGAATTTGGTGATTCCGCTCACGGCGCTGAACAGTATCACGGAATGGAATCAGGAGCTGACCCAGATGCCAGGGCAGCCCGATTGGAGTTTGGGCATCATGCTGCACCGGGATCAGCGTGTTGTGGTCGTAGACATCGCACAATTGATTATGCCCGAGCGGCTTGATCGTGCATCGGAGACCCGGGAACGGGGCAGTCACGTACTGATTGTGGGTGATGGCCGGTTTGGGTTTGCGTGTGATCGATTACAGAGCCCGTTGTTGTTAAACCGGGATGACGTGCGATGGCGAAGAGGTGAGGGCTATAGACCCTGGATGGCGGGTACCGTCATAGATCACCTGAGTGTATTGCTAAACGTTGACGAGATCTTGGAAATGATCGGGCATAAATAATGCTAATAATCCCAATGTCCCATCAGGTGACGGGAATTTGACATATAATTAGGTAAAACAGAGGTACTGCCATGACGACTCGCGTTGCCGATGGTTCAGAAAATGATCCGATCTATCAGTTGGTTACATTCCGCCTGGAAGATGAAACCTACGGTATCAATGTGATGCATGTGCAGGAAGTGCTGCGAGTCACAGAGATTGCTCCAGTACCGGGTGCACCCCCTTATGTGTTGGGCATTATCAACCTGCGTGGTAATGTGGTTACCGTTATTGATACCCGCAGTCGTTTCGGCCTGCCACCAGGTGAAATCGATGAAGCCAGCCGGATTGTGATTATCGAGTCTGAGATGCAGGTGGTCGGTATTCTGGTTGACAGCGTGGCAGAGGTGGTTGAATTGAGCGGATCGGAGATCGATTCCGCGCCGAACGTGGGCAACGAAGAGAGTTCCAAGTTCATTCAGGGTGTTGCGACCCGCGACAACAATCTACTGATCGTAGTGGATCTTAACAAGCTGTTGAGTGAAGAGGAGTGGGATCAGGTCGGGATGTTCTGATCTTGTAGCAGTCCAGGAGGTGGATGATGCCGGAAATCAGCGAGCCAACACCGATCAAGCCAGCATGGCCGGTCAGGCGTGATGATCCCAAGCGCAAACAACCTGAGTCTGAAGCGGATAAAAAGAAAAAGGTGAACCCACCAAAGCCCAGGGATGAAGGCGATGGAAAGCACCCCCACATAGACGATTACGCCTGATAGCACTTTTATGGAAATATTACTGCTGGTCTCTCTTATCCTGGCCGTTGTGGCCATTGTTGGGTTGCTGGTCACCGCGCTGCGCCTCAGAAATATCACAAAGCGCCTGAGCAGTGCTGAAATTCAGATTCATTCCCTGACTGAAAACCTCAATGCACTCTGTTCCGGTGCTGTTGGTGTTGATCAACGGGTCAATAATCTTGAGCGCACAGGACGGGATCTGGCTCATCGCCAGGAGTCCATTGAATCACTTCAACAGGATCGTCCCTATGGTGAAGCAATACAGCTTGTTCAGCAGGGTGCGAACGCTTCACGCTTGGTGGAAGAGCTGGGTCTGAGCAGAAGCGAAGCCGATCTGGTGGTTATGCTGCACGGTTCGAAATAGTGCCATAGTTCGCCTTTTATTACCTACTACCCATCCGGAATTAATCTCACTGTGAACCAATCGTGCCCCTGAATGCCAAGGCGTTCCCGTAACAATGGGAAGTCATCCGTTTTGTTTTGGGATAGCCATAACGGTTTGATAATAAACCGCCTTTTGTACCTGTTTTAAGCTTGTTAATCCGCTTGGTTAGGTCCAGACTTTTACTCGGGAAGGGCGAATACCGGGTTGAAAAGAGAGGTGACGTCATGGGCAAAATGAACGGTTTTAATCACATTGGTTCGCAAACACTGGCCGGTCTTGTGTTGCTGGCAACGGCTTCGACCACCACCTTGGGTACAACCCAGAATTTCAAGACACTGGCGGCTGGCTATGGCTATCCTGCCACCACCTCCGCGCAACAAGAGCATGTTGTGGTTGAAAACAAAAGAGTTGCTCTACAACACCCCAGCTGTACCCCAGGGTTTCGTTGTAAAGCACTTAACGCTGAATCAGTGCCGGTCAGTCGACGGGATGTACTCAAGTTTGCACTGTTGATTGGCGCAGGCAATTCACGCTGAATAGCTGTTGCCAGAGCCCCATGCCTCATTGCCAGGGTTGCCCTTAATCAGAGTCTAACCCTGGCGATAACGCCGCTATACCCATCTTCATCCAGCACCGCCAGCAGTAGATAAACCCCAACAGGTTGATGGCTTATCACTGCCGCTAAATCCTTCTCATCTGATAGACTTAACCCAGACAGCCTGAAAACAGGTGTCAGTTGTTGGCTGTATTCAATCTGATAAGCAGCCACAGGGAAGGAGTGGGTCTATGAGTCAGAAACACAGATTACATCTACTGGTATTGAGTCTATTGATTACACTCAGCAGCCTGGCCCAGGCTGACTGGAAAGATTGGCTGAAATCAGCAAAAGAGGCGGTTGAAAAGTCCGATTCACCGGGGGTTTCACAAGTGTTGAGTAATGATCAGATCATCGAAGGATTGAAGGAGGCGCTCAGCGTCGGTACTGAAAAGGCGATCGCTCTGTTGGGCCGTGAAGGGGGCTATCTCAACGATGCCCAGGTCAAGATTCCGTTGCCGGATGGACTGAAGAGTGTTTCAAAGGGGTTGCGGGCAATTGGCCAGGATGAGTTGGTTGATGAGTTTGTCTCCACCATCAACCGGGCTGCTGAACAGGCCGTACCTGAGACGCTGAGCATCTTTGGTGACACCATCCGACAGATGAGCCTGGAGGATGCCAAGGGCATCCTTAACGGCAGTGATACCGCCGCTACTGATTACTTCAAGGATAAAGGGAGTAACAGCCTTACCGCGGCGATTTTGCCGATTGTGCAGCAGGCGACGAAACAGGCCGGTGTCACATCCGCATACAAAGACCTGGTCGGACAAGTCGGCTTTCTGGGTTCTTATGTCGATATGGATGCACTGGATCTGGATAAATACGTTACTGCCAAGGCGATGGATGGACTGTTTCTCAAATTGGCAGAGCAGGAACAGTTGATTCGTCAGGATCCCGTAGCACGCACCACCGACATCCTGAAGACGGTATTTGGCAGTGTAGGTCGCTGAGCAGATGATAAGTGCCCGAATACCTGTGCTCGGTTTTGCTGCCTTCAGTGGAACCGGTAAGACTACGTTATTAAAAAAGTTGTTGCCCCTGCTTCGTGAACAGGGGCTCCGTGTGGGTATGGTTAAGCATACCCATCACGATTTTGATATCGATCAGCCGGGCAAAGATAGCTACGAGCTGCGAAAGGCTGGCGCCAGTGAGATGCTGGTGGCCTCGGGACGTCGCTGGGCGCTGATGGTCGAAACGGAAAAGAGCGGTGATCCGATCCTGCAGGATATGATCGACCGTCTGGATCAAACAACGTTGGATCTGATCCTGGTGGAAGGTTTCAAACATGAAAAATTCCCCAAGATTGAGTTGCGGCGTGAGCGTCTGAACAAACCCCTTCTCTATCCAGCTGATCCATCCATTATCGCGGTTGCCACGGATGGTGTTGCCGATGCGACCCATGGGCTACCTCATCTGAATATTAACAGTGCCTCTGAAATAGCCGATTTTGTGTTCAACTGGTTACAGCAGTCTCACGGAGCCAGTTGATCGTAACGCTAGAGTGAGAGCGCTACACTTTTAATCTGTGCGAAGACCTGCATACCCGGCTTAAGATCCAGGTTGGCTTGCGACTTTTGGGTGATCCGCGCCAGTAGCGGGACACCGCCCAGGTCCAGTTTTACAATCATCCGTCCACGGCCGTGGGCATCCATTTCAGTGACCGTGACAGGCAATACATTGAGGATGCTGGTTGGGCCGGGTCGCTCAAGGGCCAGGCTCACATCCTTGGCGTGGATGCGAATTCTGACGCGCTCGCCCACAGCCAGATCAATCCATCCTACGGTCAATTCGCCACCTGAAAATCTCAACCGGGTCAGGTGAAAGCGCTCATCGTGTTGAATAATCTCGGTGTCAAACAGGGCACCGGCTTCTTCATTCCGTGCAATAGGCAGATCAACCCGTGCCAGCATAGTTGAAAGCGGTCCGGCCGCCATCACTTCACCCTGTTCGATCAACAACAGGTGATCGGCGATGCGTGCCACTTCATCCAGGTCATGTGAGACATAGATAATCGGGATGCTGGACTCGTTGTGCAGGCGTTCCAGATAGGGCAGGATCTCTTTCTTGTGGCCACGGTCCAGTGCCGCCATTGGCTCATCCATCAACAGCAGTCGGGGGTGGCTTAACAGGGCTCTACCAATGGCTACCCGCTGTTTTTCTCCGCCGGATAGTTGGGCTGGAAAACGCTCCAGTAAGGGGGCGATATCCAGCAGATTGACCACTTGGTCGAGACCGCCACTGCGCTGGTTGTCAGGGGTGCGTTTGTAGCCGAATAGCAGGTTATCTCGCACCTTCAGATGGGGAAACAGCATGCCCTCCTGAAAGACGTAACCGATAGCCCGTTTGTGTGGGGGGAGATAGAACCCCTTACGGCTGTCATGCCAGCACTCGCCCGCCAATGAGAGATAGGCGTCACCCGCCTGTTCCAGTCCGGCAATGCACCTCAGAAGTGAGGTCTTACCGCATCCTGAACGGCCAAACAGCGCGGTGACGCCGCTGATTGGGATCTCGCCGGTCGTGTTGAGGGTGAAGTTACCCAACGGCATCCTGAAGCGAAAAGAGAGTACGTCGTTCATCGACCCTCCTTGCGTAGCAGGTGAGTACCGTTCATGCGATAGACCAGAAAGAGAATCAAAAAGGAGAAGATCAACAGTCCGGCAGAGAGTAAATGGGCCTGTCCATAGGCGAGGGACTCGACATGATCATATATGGCAATGGAGAGCACCTGGGTCTCGCCTGGAATATTGCCACCAATCATCAGAACAACACCAAACTCACCCAGGGTATGAGCAAAGCCCAGGGTGGTAGCCGTGATCAGTCCGGGACGGGCCAGCGGCAGCACCACCGAAAAAAAACAGTCCAGTGGTGAAGCGCGCAAAGTGGCGGCGGCTTCAAGCGTACGCGGGTCAATGGCACTGAAGGCATTCTGCAGCGGCTGCACAACAAAAGGCATGGAGTAGAGAACCGAGCCGATCACCAGTCCCGTGAAGGTAAAGGCCAGCCCATGACCGCCCATCGCCTGCCAGAAACCGCCGATAAATCCGCTCGGTGAGAGGGCTATTAATAGATAGAAACCAAGAACCGTAGGCGGTAAAACCAGTGGCAGTGCAATCAGGGTTTCAATCAGGGTGCGGAACCGGGATGTGGATCGGGCCAGCCACCAGGCCAGAGGAATGCCCATCAATAGCAACAGCAACGTCGAAATCAGTGCCAGGCGAAGAGTGAC
>JAPHUG010000082.1 GCA_026197195.1 Sedimenticola sp. | reverse complement strand
ATTACTTGCACAAAACTATAGCGCGGCGTGACAATACATCAAAATAACTTTTGCGTCTATAGAAATAGTTGATTGATATAAAGCAAATGAGAATTATTATTATACAGTAGGTCGTATTATGAAACTACAGCAACTCCGTTTTCTCCTGGCCGTAGCCCAAAATGATCTCAACATCACCGCAGCGGCCGAGCGACTCTTCACTTCGCAGCCCGGTGTCAGCAAGCAGATTCGCCTGCTCGAGGAGGAGCTTGGGGTCACCATTTTCGAGCGTACGGGACGCCAGCTGACAGGCATTACCGACGCAGGCAAAGCCATTATCAATCGGGCCGAAGCCGTTCTTAGAGAAGTGGATTCAATTCGTGACGTGGCGAGCGAGTTCAGCGACCCACGGGCTGGCAGCCTCTCCATTGCCACCACCCACACCCAGGCCCGCTATGTATTGCCTCCGGTCATAAAAGCGTTTCGCGCCCGCTATCCTGGTGTCGATTTACAGATGCACCAGGGAAACCCGGAGCAGATCTCCGAAATGGCCGCCGGTGGTGCCGTTGACTTCGCTATCGCCACCGAAGCCACCGCTGACTTCGGCAATCTGATCATGATGCCTTGCTACCACTGGAATCGAACCATCATTACACCCTGCGACCACCCCCTCCGGGAGGTGAAGCCGCTAACGCTGGCCGCAGTCGCCGAATACCCGATCGTAACCTACGTATTTGGCTTTACCGGCCGCTCGCAGCTCGACAAATCATTCCGGCGCCTGGACCTTGAGCCCAACGTGGTATTTACCGCAACCGACGCCGATGTTATCAAAACCTATGTTCGGCTTGGTGTTGGCATTGGCATTCTGGCGAGGATGGCCTATAACCCAGAGCAGGATGACGATCTTTGCTCACTGGATGCCACCCATCTGTTCCCACCCAGCACGACAAGACTGGGGTTCAGGCCCGGCCTTTTCCTTCGCACCTATCATTACGATTTCATTACCCTGTTTGCCTCCCACCTGACTCGAGAGGTTGTGGAGAGTGCGGTAGAGGCCGCTTCAGAACAGGAACGTAACGCACTCTTTAGTGACCTGACACTGCAGGAGTACTAACCGCGTTATCGACCCGTTTCCACTGGCCGTGCAATAGGCCAGGCGTCTTTGCGGCATGTCGCAAAGATAACCCCATTCAGCCCCGTCAGAAACTATTGTCGAAATGAATTTTTTAAAATAATATCAGGCCGTCTTTAGTCCTACTAACCAGTGCTGAAGGTAGGCTCAGGCAGATCTATCCAGCCGCCCAATAGACCGGCTGCTCTAGTAATAGTTTGACTGATGTGGGGAAAGCATGGGCAAAAAAAATTATTGGCATGGCTATCTTGAGGCTGGCTCAAAAAGCACACCGGTGCTCCGCGATTTAACGATTGAGACGGGTAACGAATCAACCATCTATCTCTATTCACTGAAACGCAACAAAGTTTTGGAGTTTCAGATCAATATTGTTGAACCCAAGCTGCGTGAACTGAGTGCGGATGAAGCTGAAGTGGTCAGTGAATTGACAGCCGGCTATAAAAAAGCAAAAAAGGAGTTCACACCCCGTGGCTCATTGCGCATGAAACAGGTTGAGCTAAGCCCGCAGCCCAGCACAGCTGCGGAACCGGAGCTTGATGATATGGATGACATCGATATAGATGATGATATCGACCTGGATATGGATGACGACTAGTCGGCCATCTATAACCTTTGGCGATCAGCCGGCCACTCGGACCGGCTGAAGCTTATTCAAACCGCCGCCACACACTTACAGACCTGATCAACCTGCGCCTCGGTCATGGCCGGGAATATGGGCAACGACAGGGTCTCTCCACACAACCTGTCTACCACAGGCAGGTCGCCCGGCTGGTAGCCCAGCCCGGCATAGATGGACTGAAGATGGAGGCCTAACGGATAGCACTGACTGTTCCCCACCTTATGCTCATTCAGCAGGGCACGAAGGGCATCTCGCCTTGGGTGCCTTATGGTATAGAGATTAAACGCATGACGACCATTCTGTGGTCGTACCGGAGTTGTCAGATCAAGATGGGCAAGCCGCTCATCGTACCAGCCGGCCACCCGGATACGTGCCGCAACATCCTGCTCAAGCTTCTCAAGTTTAAGCCTTAGCAGCGCCGCTTGTACCTCATCCAAGCGACTGTTGTAGCCCAGTTCATCATGAGTAAAGGGTGCCGTTGCACCATGATTACGCAACTTATGCAGACGGTCCCGTAGCGCTTCATCGCTGGTGGTAATTAACCCTCCATCACCGTAGCAACCCAACACCTTGGTCGGATAAAAGCTGAAACAGCCTGCATCTCCCATGCTCCCCACCACGGCATCACCTTGTTTTGCGCCAAAGGCTTGTGCCGCATCTTCGATCACCCGCAAGTCATGGGCCGCTGCCAGAGCCCGGATGGCGCTCATATCAGCCGGATTGCCAAAGATATGCACTGGCAGTATGGCCTTGGTCTTATCGTTAATAAGGGCTTCAACACTTACGGGGTCGATATTGAAACTGGCCTCGTCAATATCGGCAAACACCGGCGTTGCCCCCACGATAGAGATCGCCTCTGCCGTTGCAAAAAAGGTAAACGGTGAGGTAATCACCTCATCCCCCGGACCGATATCCATTGCACGGAGCGACAGCACCAAGGCGTCAGTGCCATTGGCCACGGCGACAGCATACTGAGTACCAACATACTCAGCCGCCTCCTGTTCAAACGCCCGTACGTTGGGCCCCAGAATAAAGGCACCACCCGACCCAATCTCTTGGATACGACCAAACCAGGCCTGCTGCAGAGACTGAAACTCCTCCTGCAGACTAAGATAGGGCACACCCGTGGTCACAGCTTCATCTGTCATAACATCTTCCAATAGCAATAAAGTAAGTACATAACAACACCACGCCCCGACATGAACTGGGCGCTGACATGGGGTCGTTCACAAGTCAGGCAATCGGTTTAATGGGCGAGTCGCTCAAGGATTTCCGCTTTAACCCGCATCGCGACATCCAGGGCTTCAAGACCCACCACGCCGTCTACGAGCGGGGGGGAACCCGTCAATACCGAGTCGGCAAAGGCTGACAACTCTGCATCCAGGGGCTTAACCGGCTCTATATCGAGACGCTCCATCACCACTTCAGGCCAGGCCTCACCAGGCCGAGGCTTCGGATACGCCGTCTCTATCCGCTGGTCTATAAAATCGAGCGACTCGTAGCGGTTCTCTTCAAATACCCGGATACGCCGCATCCGCTTTTCCGAGACACGACTGGCAATGACATTGGCCACGGTCCCATTGGCAAACTCCAACCGGGCATTAGCGATGTCAACATGGGACGTCAAAACCGGTGTACCAACCGCCGAGATAGCGGTAATTTCAGATTT
>JAPHUG010000430.1 GCA_026197195.1 Sedimenticola sp. | reverse complement strand
GGAAAACCAGACCGTTGGTCTGAATGACAGTCCAAGCCGCACGCTGCCCACACTGAGCATTGACAGCGGGCTCTATTTTGACCGCAGCACCAGCTGGTTTGGCAACTCGGTGACACAGACCCTGGAGCCACGTCTGTTCTATCTCTATACCCCGAAAGAGGATCAAAGCGACATACCGGACTTTGATACCTCAAACAATGGCTTCAGTTTTGCCAACCTGTTTAGCGAAAACCGCTTCAGTGGCCCGGATAAGGTAGGCGACGCCAATCAACTGACCACCGCCCTCACCTCACGTAACCTGAGCGCAGAGACCGGAGAGGAACTATTCCGCGCCAGTATCGGTCAGATCTTTTATTTCAGAGATAGGGACGTGCAGTTGCAATCGTCTGGAGCCGTCGTAAACGAAGACAGTTCATCCGTCGTTGCCGACGTATCGGCCAAACTCAGCACAAACTGGCGCATGCAGGCCGGGATTCAGTGGAATCCTCACGCCAGCCAGAATGAAACAGAGAACAGCGCCTTTGGCCTGCACTATCTGGATGATAAGCAGCGTATCCTGAATCTCACGTATCGTTATACCAATGGCTCAATCGAACAGACTGACCTGTCGGGTCGCTGGCCCATCAGCAGCAAACTGCATGCGGTTGCTCGCTGGAATTACTCGATTTTACACGGCAAGACTATGGAGAGCTTTGCCGGTATCGAGTATGACAGCTGCTGCTGGATCACCCGCTTTGTCATGCGGGACTATCGCTCTGACGCCAACTCCGAAGGCAATCTGGCGATGTTCCTGCAACTGGAGCTGAAGGGGCTTACCAGCCTGGGCGACAAGATTGACCAATTCCTGGAACGCGGTATCCTCGGCTATCGCACTGAACACTGACAAACACATACATGACCACCAGACAGCGTTTCACCAAGGCCCTGAGCATTTTCCTCCTGGGCCTAACCTCTTTTTTTGGCCAATATCAACTGGCCCAGGCAGCCTCTGTCCAGCCGATTGACGAGATCATCGCTATTGTTGACGACGATATTATTGTCCGTAGCGAGCTGGATATTGAGATGATGAAAATAGTGTCTCAACTGCGACAGCAAGAGCAACGTCTACCCCCCAAGGCCATCCTGGAACGGCAGGTGCTGGGGCGGCTGATCCTGAAAAAACTCCAGTTGGCTGCCGCAGCCAGGGCCGGCATCGTGGTCAGTGAGGATATCGTTGCACAGGCCATCAACAACATCGCCCAGAACAACAACCTGAGCCTCTCTGAATTCCGCCAAACCCTCGAACAGGGCGGCATTAGCTTTCGCAGTTTCCGCACAGGCATACAGGAAGAGATCATCATGCAACGCCTGCAGGACCAGGAGGTGCGACGGCGCATCCGGGTAACTGATCAGGAGGTTGATGCCTACATTGCCCGGCAGGCCAAAACAACCGGCGAACGTTCCGCCTACCACCTCCAGCACATCCTGATCGCCACGCCCGAAGCCGCCTCTCCAGAGCAGATGCAGCGCGCCCGCGAACGGGCTGAGTCGATTGTCACCTCACTCAGAGAGGGCGCCGTCTTTGCCGACGTCGCACTCACAGAGTCGGATGGCCGGCAGGCCCTGGAAGGGGGCGACCTGGGCTGGCGCAAGGCCAACCAGCTACCGACCCTGTTTGCTGACCTGGTAGTCAATATGGAACGCGGAGAAATCAGCGAACCCATACGAACCGCCAGCGGCTATCACATTATCCGCCTCAATGATTACAAAGGTGGGGAGCGTAAAATCATCACCCAGAGTCAGGTCAGACACATCCTGATCAGCACCAATGAGGTTACCTCTAACGCCGACGCCAAAACACGGCTTGAGCAACTTCGCCAGCGCATCGTTGGGGGGGATGATTTCGCCTCACTGGCACGCTCCCACTCTGACGATAAGGCCTCTGCCATCAAGGGCGGCGATCTTGGCTGGATCACCCCGGGGGCACTGCTGCCCCGATTTGAAGAGGAGATTGCAAAGCTGGCCCCGGGGGAGCTTACAGAACCGTTCAGAACCGAATTTGGCTGGCACCTGGCCCAGCTGATTTCTCGCCGACAGCACGACAGCACGGCTGAAATCCAAAAGGCCGAGGCCCGAAAAACCATCAGCGATAGAAAAGTAGCCGAGGAGGGTGAACTCTACCTGCGGCGCCTAAAGGATGAGGCCTATATCGATATCCGCCTCGGTAACTCCTGATCATCACGCCTGAGATGAGCACTCAACTGGCACCCCTCGCACTAACCCCTGGGGATCCGGCTGGGGTGGGACCCGACCTCTGCATTCAGCTGGCTCAGCAGGCACGCGATTACTCACTGGTCGCTGTTGGCTCTCCTGCCATGCTTAGCCAGCGGGCCGAGCATCTGGGTCTACCGCTCTCGATCAACCCGTACAAAGCGACTGAGGAAACCAGCAGGGCAGCAGGACAGCTAACCGTCCTGCCAGTTGAACTGGCGCAACCGGCGCAACCTGGTCAACTCAACCAAGCCAACGCCCCTTATGTACTGGAAACGCTTCGCCAGGCAACACAGCACTGCCTGAAGGGCCAATTCAGCGCCCTGGTGACCGGCCCGATCCATAAAGGCATCATCAACGACGCAGGCATCCCCTTTTCCGGGCATACTGAATTTCTGGCTGAATTGACCAACAGCTACCCGGTCATGATGCTGGCCTGCCCAGGACTACGGGTTGCCCTGGCAACCACCCATTTACCGCTAAAAGAGGTGAGCGCAGCAATCACACCCGCCTCCCTTGAGCAGGTCATCACTATATTGCACAACGACCTGGAAT
>JAPHUG010000499.1 GCA_026197195.1 Sedimenticola sp. | reverse complement strand
TTAAAGAGAAGGTTCCGCTGGTGATACGTGCTGCCTGTTCTGAGTCGCTGATGCGTGGTGAGAAGAGAAAATAGAGGGCTATACCCATCAGGAGCAGGGGGATCACAGTGGCCAGTGAGTCCATGCTGATACTCTGGACAAGCAGTGTCCCCGAGGCTGATCCAATGAAGGTGCAGGCGATCATGAAGCGGATGGCTTTGAGTGAGACCAGGCCGTTTCGAATAAAGTAGAGGCTCGAGGAGAATGTCCCAAAAGAGCCCTGCAGTTTGTTGGTTGCCAGAGCCTGTATCGGGGGCATGCCGGTAGCGAGTAGAACAGGGAGTGCGATTAAGCCTCCACCACCTGCTATGGCATCTACCATGCCAGCGACCAGCCCCGTTATGAACAGGAGTGCTAGAATATCCAGTGATAACTGAAGCTCAGGCATGGTGTCAGTGAATAGGTTGCTTGATAAGGCCGCTCTTATAACGCTGCATGTTAGCGGAGTTCGGCTGTGGCGGATACCGTGCGGTACGCATTCTACCTATCGACATCCAGTGCCGCTTTGAGATAATGGCCCCTGCCTGAAACAGGGGCCCCTCTGCGATGGAAGGCAACCAAAAGGATACCTATCGAATGAAAATCAAGATTTATACCACCGGTGGCACCATCGACAAGATCTATTTTGATCAAAAGAGTGAGTTTCAGGTAGGTGAACCACAGATCTCTGAGTTGTTACATGAGGCGAATATCACGTTTGATTTTGAAGTGGAGTCGATCATGCGTAAAGATAGTCTGGAGATGACGGATGCTGATCGCCAGATGATAGCTGAAAAAATTCGCGGGGATTCGGCTGAGCACATCTTGCTGACGCATGGAACCGATACGATGGTTGAAACAGCTCAAGCCTTGGTTGGGATAGAGGGCAAGACCATTGTGCTGACGGGTTCCATGCAACCAGCCCGGCTCAGGGTCAGTGATGCGATCTTCAATATCGGCTACGCGGTGGCCGCCGCACAGATGATGCCCCCCGGTATTTATGTGGCTATGAATGGGCAGGTATTCGATCCGTTGCATGCCCGGAAAAATGTCGCCTGCCATCGCTTTGAGGTGATCTGAACTTACGTTTGATTGTCCTCGGTGCCTAGCAGGGTCTCGTCGATCAGCAGATCAACCACAGAGTGCAGGGCTGATTCATTATCCATCCCTTCCGCCAGTGCCTTTTCGAAAGCGCGCACCTGCCGGTGTGCGCTGGTGCCTTCCTTCACAATGGTACGCATGTGGTTGAGTTCGCGTTCACAACCGAAAAAGGCCGCGTCCTCTTTGAGCAGTTCCAGTATCTCCTCGATCAGCTCTTCAAAGGGTGAAATCTGACCCTGACCAAAATCCAGCAGGCCCTCATCGGTTCCATAGCGGTGTGCGCGCCAGCGGTTTTCATTAATCAGAAACAGGGTGTAGCGGCGCCAGCGCTGATTGCTGCGTCTGAGCCGATAGAGCATGCGAAGCCAGCAGCGATAAAAGGCAGCAACGCAGAGAGCGTCATCCAGGCGGGTGCAGACATCGGAGATCCGCATCTCAAGCGTCGGATAGCGTGCACTGGGACGAATGTCCCACCAGATCTTGGTGGCATCTTCAATAACACCGGCCTTTACCAGCACGTCGATATGGCGCTGATACTCCCCGTAGCTGTCAAAGTATTCAGGCAAACCGGTTCTGGGCATACCGTCCCAAAGGGAGATCCGGTAGGACTTGAGCCCGGTGTTACGTCCACGCCAGAAGGGTGATGATGTGGTCAGCGCAAGGATATGGGGAAGGATATACGTGGCTTGCCCCAAAAGATCGATGCGCAGATCATCATCTTCGATACCCACATGGATATGCATGCCGCTGATGACCAGTTGCCGAACCACCTCTTGAAGGTCATTTGCCAGCTGGTCATAGCGTTCTTTATGGGTGTGTTCAAGCTGGCTGGGTCGCCCAAAGGGGTGAGTGGAGGCCGCTACCAGGGCAAGGTTATGTTTGTTGGCTACGTTTGAAACCGTTCTGCGCAAGTAGGCCAGGTCGTTTCTTGCTTCATCAAGTGTATGGCAGACACGGGTGCCAACCTCGATCTGACATTGCAGGAATTCTGGGGATACCTGGCCTTCCAGCAGCGCTTCGCAATCCGTTAGCATGGTTTTGGGCGCATGGCTGATCAGGTCCCTGGTCTCCTTGTCGACCAGCATGTACTCCTCTTCAATACCAATGCTGAATGTGGGTTCCTTCATTCTGCCTCCTGATCCTCTGCTTATTTTAGTTGCTTAATGTGAGGTCAACCTGTGCCAGTACTTTACTTAGATGTGAATAAATCAATCTTGCCCACTCTGTAATGCCCTCATCATGGTTGATCAGATCCTGACGTATCTCAAGCAGTATATGTGGATGTCCGTTCTTTTCGCCATGGATATCCATGGTGTAGCCCACGGGATTGCGGGCATGGTACGGTTCGTTGTCACCCACACAGATCGATGGAAGGGCTTCCAGCCGCTTCAGTAGCGGTGTAGAGATGCGCTGGTCCCTGTCCCAGAGCACGCCGATGTGCCAGGGTCTTTGAAAGCCTTTGAATACCGGTGTGAAACTGTGAATAGCGCAGAGAATAGGTATCTGTCCACGATCTTTGATCCTTTTCAGGATACGCTCAACCTGATCATGATAGGGCCAGAAGAGGGCATCTTCACGCTGTTTGATCTGGTCTGGAGAGAGGTCGCGATTTCCAGGGATCTCAATGGTGTCGCTGAGCGTTGGAATGGACGAGCCATCGCCGGGGTGTCGATTAAGGTCAATGACCAGTCGCGAGTAATGTGCCAGCAGAGCCGTTGAATCAAAGCGCTTTGCCAGTTCCCGGGTCAGCTTTTCACAGCCAATGTCGTAGGCCACGTGTTTTCCAAATACATCCAGGGCCAATCCAAGATGCCCCAGTGATTTGGGTACGCGGTTATTGGCATGATCACACAGGATGACAAGCGGTGAAGGACTATCAGGATTGAGCTCTTCCCAGGGTCCTGGCTCGTCATTTGCCAGGAGTGGGGTGTTGGCTGAGTCGTTTGGCAGATTCTGCGTCATGGTCTGGCTAAGTATAGACGAGAGACCTGGCCTCAAATGCCAGGGTCAGGGTGGTACTACTCGTTTCGCTCAGTATATCTGAGGTGTGATTATGGATGCCAGTATCAAAAGGCCGTCTGCAGAGTGTGCTGACCCTGCAGACGGCCTTATAGACAGCGCTTAACTGGCGAAGCGCTCCTCGGCTATCCGGTCAGCCAGTTCAAAGGTGGGTTTGTGTTGTGCCTCGGCTCGATTGAAGATCTCATGCAACGTATCAGCAATCGCATCAACCTGTTTGATGATGTGGTCCTGTGCCAAGTGATTGCGTTCATAGCAGACATCAATCACACCGCCGGCATTGATGACATAATCCGGCGCGTACAGGATACCTTTTTCTGCCAGCGCTACGCCGTGGCGCTTTTCTGCCAACTGATTATTGGCGGCTCCAGCCACAATTGAGGCACGTAGGCGGGGAATGGTCAGGTCGTTGATTATGGCACCCAGCGCGCAGGGTGCAAAGACATCCACGTCCAGGTCATAGATCTCTTCGTTGGCAACTGCTGTTGCCCCCAGTTCTGACACCATCTGCTCTACTGCAGTGCGATTGATGTCGGAGACAAAGAGTTCCGCCCCCGCATCGTGTAACTGTTTAGCCAGATGATGCCCCACATTGCCGACCCCCTGAATGGCCACCCGAATACCGTCCAGGTTGCTTTTCCCCAGTCGATGGGCAACTGCGGCCTGAATACCGACAAAGGTTCCCCGGGCGGTCATCGGTGAGGGATCACCGCTGCGGCAATTGCCCTCAGCATCACACTTCTCTGCTATGCCAGAGACGTGCGGGGTAAGCTCTCCCATCAGTAACATATCGGCTACACAGGTGCCGGAGTCCTCGGCCACAATATAACGGCCGCCGAGTTGGTCTACCGCTTTGCCCATGGCACGCATCAGTTCTGGTGTCTTATCTCTGTGTGGGTCACCAATAATAACGGACTTGCCACCCCCCAGTGGCAGGTTGGCAATCGCTGACTTGTATGTCATGCCCTTGGACAGGCGAAGAACATCATTCAGTGCCTCTTCATCACTGGCGTAGGGGTACATGCGACAACCGCCAAGCGCTGGGCCGCGATGGGTATTGTGAATAGCGATAATGGCCTTTAAACCGGTGTTCTGGTCGTGACAAAAAACGACCTGTTCATGATGATCGAATTCGTGATGGGTAAATATTTTCATGGTCATGTCCTGATCTGAATTAAGGCTGGCATTCATGCGGCTTTACTCTCTGACTGGGGTTGAGAGAGTAGTGTCTTTAGCAGCTTTTCTTTTTCTTCCTCTGCTTGTTTTGCCGCCGTATGCTTAATATGGCCAAAGCCTCTAATCGCTTCTGGCAATCTGGCAATCGCAATTGCAGTCGCTCTATTATCAGCGTTGAGATGGGTGCAGAGCAGATCCAGTGTTTGTTCGTAGTCGGTTATTAACTTGCGTTCCAGTTTTCTGTCTGGATGGCTTTTAAACGGATCCAACCAGTGTCCACGTAGCCCTTTGAAGCGGCTTAGCATGCCTAGCGCTTTTTGCATCCAGGGACCAAAGTGACGCTTTATATGCTCTCCAGTCTCTGGATCTATTTTGGCAAACAGCGGTGGATCGAAATGAAACGCCAGGTGGTAATCACCCTCAAATTGATTGGCAATCTGCTCCTTGAAGCTCGGGTCGCTATAGAGTCTGGCAACTTCATATTCATCTTTGTAGGCAAGTAGTTTTGCATAGTTGAAGGCCACGGCTTCCGTCAGTCCTGAAAGCCCCAGTGCCTGCTCCCTTTCTCTAATGCGCGTGACCGCTTTACGGTAACGTGCGGCATAGGCCGCGTCCTGGTAGGCAGTGAGATACTCAGTGCGATGAGCAATCAGTTGATCCACTGTTTTGGGGCGTTCATTGGGTGCCGCCTCTGGGGCCGCCAGTTGTTGAACAGCCGATAAATCGTTGGCTGCGCGTCTACCCCAGAGCAGGGCGCGCAGGTTATCTTCAATAGAGACACCGTTAAGTTCAATCGCCTTTTTCAGTGCCTCAAGCGAAAGTGGCAGATAACCTTTTTGCCAGGCAAAGCCCACCATGAACAGGTTGGCACCGATCGCATCACCTAAAAGTGATTCAGCCAGTTTTGTCGCCTCGATAAAGTGGGCGTCCTGAGTGGTCTGGCTGAGTTGTGACTGTAACTCCCCACCAGGGAAGGTGAGATCTTTTTGCTTGATAAAACCAGAGGTCATGGTCTGATGGCTATTGACCACCGCGCGGGTACGTTCAGGGTTCAACTTGGCCATGCTCTCGAAGCTGGTGGCCACGGCCAGGTCACAGGCCAGTAGCGTATCGGCCTGTCCTGCCGCTATGCGCATGGCGTTGATCTCTTCGGGTGTCTTTGCGATTCGAATATGGCTGACCACCGCACCGTATTTTTGAGCTAACCCGGTCATGTCGAGTACAGTGACGCCGTGTCCATCAATATGCGCTGCCATACCAAGCAGGGCGCCGATGGTGACCACGCCTGTACCGCCAATACCTGTCAAAAGGATGCTATGTGGACGCTCCAGACTGGGTAGTATCGGAAGTGGCAGATCTGGCCAGTTCAAGCCGTCAGGTTGATTGGCGGCTCGTTTCAGTTGCCCTCCATGTACGGTGACAAAGCTGGGACAATAGCCCTTTATACAGCTCATATCTTTATTGCAGGAGGATTGATCAATGGCGCGTTTGCGGCCCAAGTCAGTCTCAATCGGTATGACTGAAAGACAGTTGGACTGCGTGCTGCAATCACCGCAGTTTTCACACACCGCAGTATTGATAAACGGACGTATCTTGGGATCTTCGAGTAGCCCCCGTTTACGTCGACGACGTTTTTCCGCGGCACAAGTCTGTTCGTAGATCAGGACGGAAACACCGGGGGTTTGTCGTAACTCCCGTTGGATGTTGTCCAGCCGGTCACGATGATCGATGGTGATGCCTGTCGCTAATTCAGCTCTGTCTTTGTATTTTTCCGGGTCATCACTGACCAGGGCGATACGTCTGACGCCTTCAGCTTCAAGCTGACGACTCAATTGCTGAACACTGAAGGGGCCGTCAACCGGCTGTCCGCCAGTCATGGCGACTGCATCGTTGTAGAGGATCTTATAGGTGATATTGACATCGGCAGCGATGGCCGCGCGAATCGCCAGAACGCCCGAGTGGAAATAGGTCCCTTCACCCAGGTTGGCAAAGATGTGTTTGGTTTTGGTGAAGGGTGCCTGGCCAATCCAGGGAACGCCCTCACCGCCCATCTGAGTGAAGGTGTCGGTGCCTCGATCCATCCAGGTCGCCATATAGTGACAACCGATACCGCCGGTTGCGCGACTCCCTTCAGGTAGGCGGGTGGAGGTGTTGTGGGGGCAGCCGGAGCAAAAATGGGGAACGCGATCCAGCTTGACCCGGGGGAGTGCCAGCTCCGCGTCTTTTTTCTCCAGGAACCGCAAACGTTTTTCTATCTCTTCACTTTGGTAGAACCGGTCTATACGGGCTGCAATTACACGGGCAATCCGGGCAGGTGTCAGTTCACTCTGTGAGGGTAGCAGCCATTGGTTGGCCTCATCGAACTTGCCGATCACTCGGGGGCGGACCGCCTCTTTCCAGTTATACAACTGCTCCTTGATCTGGTTTTCAATCAGGCCCCGTTTCTCTTCAACGACCAGGATCTCTTCGAGGCCTTCGGCAAATTGCCGGACACCTTCCCGCTCCAGTGGCCAGCTCATGCCCACCTTGTAAACGCGGATACCAATCTTGGCGGCAATGGCCCTGGTAATGCCGAGATCTTCAAGCGCCTGCAGAACATCCAGATAGGATTTTCCCGTTGTCGCAATCCCCAGATAGGGCTGTGGACTATCAATAACGATCTTGTTGAGTTTATTGACCCGGGCAAAGGCCAGTGCGGCATAGAGGCGATGCCGGTGGAGCAGGGCCTCCTGCTCCAAAGGGGTATGGGGCCAGCGGATATTCAAGCCACCCTCTGGAATCACTACATCTGTTGGGAAGGTGATCTTCACCCGATCCGGATCGATAGAAACAGAGGCCGATGTATCGACGGTCTCCGCAATGGACTTTAGTGCGACCCAGCAACCGGAATAACGGGAGAGGGCCCAACCTATCTGACCGTAATCGAGGATCTCCTGTACGCCGGCCGGGTTGAGTACCGGGATCATGGCGTCCATGAAGGCGTATTCGGTCTGATGAGGCAGGGTGGATGATTTACTGTTGTGATCATCCCCCGCAATCACCAGTACACCGCCATGGGGTGAGGTGCCTGCGGCATTGGCATGTTTGAATACATCGCCGGAACGATCAACCCCTGGGCCTTTTCCGTACCACATACTGTAAACGCCGTCATACTCGGCACCTTCAAACAGGTTCAACTGCTGACTACCCCAGATGGCCGTGGCGGCCAGATCTTCATTCAAACCGGGTTGAAAGGTGATGTGTGACGCTTTCAGGTATTGTTTTGCCTTCCACAGCTCTTTATCGACTCCACCCAGTGGTGAGCCTCGATAACCTGATATAAAGCCGGCCGTGTTTAAACCGGCCTGTTGGTCCCGCTGTTTTTGTAGCATCGGCAGACGGACTAAGGCCTGTACGCCGGTGAGATAAACACGACCTGAGTCGAGGGTGTACTTGTCGTCCAACTTGATTTCGGCAAGCGCCATCTGGGGATCTCCCTGGGCCTGTTTCGAACGTTTACGTTCGAAGAAAGTTGATTATCAACCTCTATTGCAGGGCATCGGGGGATTGCCCCGTGTCTCGCGTGCGGTTGAGTATTAAAGCGCTATCAAACGAATAGCGTAGCTAGCTGATCAAAAGTGATCCGCAGTACGGTGGCGTCGATAGAGGGAAAGAGGCGGCTTGGTCTGGTGATGAGGCCCAGTGTGCCTGTGCAGTTTTAATCATAATCATATCCTCCAATACGGGATTGCCGTATCTGGTTTAGTGCCTGAGTGGGTGGTTCAGGCTGACCGAAAACCCTTTTGGGGTTTTTAATTCAGTGCTTTTAATGGCCTTTGTGAGGCCTGTTGGGCGCAGACAATAGGATAACTTTGCCAATGCGTCAAGCAACTGAAACAAGATTAAAGCTTACTGTTTCGACGTTTATTAGGGCTGGAATGTTCCCCGATTGTCTTTACATACCAGGAGATAGCCCACTTTTTACCGAGTCTATAAGTGGTAATTGTAGGAGAAATAATGAGGATGTTAAGCAGGTCGTACTCTCCTGTAAGACCTGCCTGTGTGTATCGGGCTTAGAGACTGGCGGCTTGATTGATGAAATGACGAATGCGAGGTGCAATCTCTTCTCTGAAACGGCGACCATTAAAGATGCCGTAGTGCCCCACCTCATTTTGGGTGTAGTGCTCCTTCAGGGGCGTATTGGGTGACAGCTTGTGAGCGGCCCGGGTCTGTCCTGGACCGGTAATGTCATCCAGTTCACCCTCGATAGTCATCAGCGCTGTGCGATCGATTTGCTCGGGTTTGACCAATCGCCCATCACACTCAAGGATGCCTTGGGGGAGGTGGTGTTCCAGGAAGACCTTCTCAATTGTTTCCAGATAGAAGGGGGCGTCCAGGTCCATCACGGCCAGATACTCGTCATAGAAAGTTTCATGCTGGGCCGCACTGTCGCCGTCACCTGACACCAGGTGTTCGAAATAGTCGTGATGAGCTGTCATGTGCCGATCCAGGTTCATAGACAGAAAACCGGCCAGCTGCAAAAAACCTGGATAAACAGAACGTCCCCGGCCGCGTCGGTTTACCGGCACGGTATGAATGGTGTGCCGCTTAAACCAGTGGATATTTCGTTTACCGGCAAAGTCATTCACTTCCGTGGGCGTCTTGCGTGTGTCAACCGGGCCACCCATCAGGATCATGCTGCGGGGAACCTGTTCCTGATCTTCTGACATCAGCGCCACGGCTGCAATGGCAGGAACTGAGGGTTGGCAGACTGCCATGAGATGAACGTCACCATCAAAGTAACGGATGAATGTTTTCAAGTACTCAACATAACTGTTCAGGGTGAAACGACCATCTGACAGCGGGACACTGCCAGCGTCATGCCAGTCGGTGATGTAGACATTGTGATCATGCATAAACTCACGCACGGTGCCACGCAGCAGGGTGGCATAGTGACCCGACATAGGCGCGGCCATCAGCAGATTCGGTTTTTTAGGATCCGGTGTACCAAAGCGCAGCAGATCACCAAACGGGTTGCAAATGACGACGGTCTCTTCAATGTCCAGATCAAAAGCGGGCCGTGAATAGGGACGGGTATAGCGCTCAAGTAGACGACTGGCGGCATGCCACTGTTTCATCCAGGGGATGTCTTTGGTCATGGCGGCGTTCATATAAGCGTAGAGGTTGACTGAGCGTGCCCAGAAAGTGCCCAGTGCATGGAGATTGTAAAGCATAGAAAAGACTCGTAAGACTGCGTGAGATAGCGGCTACAGTAACGTTTATCATGCAGTGCAGCAACCAAAAGTAGCAGGTATTGGGCTATTTTAAATTGGTAGCAAATGTAACTGACTGAAATGTATCCGGATGTGGTTTGTCTGTTTTTTACGCAATCTGAAGATAAATGGGCCTGCTGGCTGGTTGGAGCCGCGCGTCGGGCGGTTGTTAACAGGGTTATCCACATGATCTGTGGATAATCAATGGCATGATAATCGGAAGGTTACCCTGCTGAAACCATTGGACCCGGTTTTTACAGGGTTTATATGGATGCCGGTTTAGGCTATATCATCATTAAGTAACCGGAGAAATCTATGAATAGTGAAAATCCTGCGGATAAAAAGCCCGCCTTTCAACGTCCCGATGACGACCAGTTACGTCAGAATCTGACAGATTTGCAGTATCAGGTGACCCAGCAAGAGGGGACGGAGAGGCCATTTCAGAATGCGTATTGGGATGAAAAGGCTGAGGGGTTATATGTGGATATCGTCAGTGGAGAGCCCCTCTTCTCATCCACGGATAAGTTTGATTCTGGCACAGGCTGGCCCAGTTTTTTCCGTCCAGTAAAGGCTGAAAATATTGTTGAACGCAAAGACCGAAAGCTGTTTATGACCCGTACCGAGGTGCGGAGTTATCAGGGGGATTCTCACCTGGGACACCTGTTTGACGATGGCCCGGCCCCGACCGGTTTGCGCTACTGCATCAATTCTGCTGCACTGCGCTTTATCCCAAAAGAGGCCCTGGAGGCAGAGGGTTACGGGGAGTATCTCACGTTGTTTGAATAAAGCCTTTTTGGAATAGTACGCTGGCATCTGATATTTGCTTGACAACCAGGGGCCAGCCGACCTAGTCTTACGGGAAGCGCCGATTTATCTCAGATTGCGGGCGCTATAAAAATGCGGCTAAAGCGAGGAATACCTGCTTTGGCTGTGGAGCCAGGCGGGTTTTTTTACGCCCGCAGTTTATTACACAAGTAAAGGGTTTCTGAAATGACAGAATCATACGATGACTGGGAGTTAGCCACCCGGGCGATCAGGGCGGGCCACCATCGAACAGCGGAGGGGGAGCATTCAGAGCCGATCTTTACTACCTCCAGTTTTGTCTTTCAGAGTGCTGCGGAGGCGGCGGCCCGCTTTGGCGGCGATGAGCCGGGTAATATCTACTCGCGTTTTACCAATCCCACCGTGGCCTGTTTCGAAGAGCGATTGGCAGCGCTGGAGGGCGGTCAATCCTGTGTGGCCACCTCTTCCGGTATGGCGGCTATTCTGGCCACTTGCATGGCACTGCTCAAATCGGGCGATCATATCGTTTCGTCACGGAGCATCTTTGGTACCACTAATGTACTGTTCAATAAATTTTTGGCCAAGGTGGGTATTGAGACCAGTTATGTGTCGCTCTCCAATCTGTCAGATTGGGAAGCCGCAATACGACCAGAAACGCGGATTCTCTATGCTGAAACCCCATCCAACCCCATTACAGAAGTAGGCGACATACGCGCGCTGGCGGATCTGGCTCACGCCCGTGGGCTGCTGCTGGTAGTGGATAACTGCTTCTGTACGCCGGCCCTGCAACAGCCACTGGCCCTGGGTGCAGATATTGTCATTCACTCGGCCACAAAATACCTCGATGGACAGGGCCGTTGTGTTGGTGGGGCCGTCGTGGGTGACAGTCAATTGGTTGGTGAAGAGGTGTTTGGTTTTCTGCGTAGTGCCGGTGTCACCATGAGCCCATTTAATGCCTGGGTCTTTCTCAAGGGATTGGAGACATTGCAACTGCGCATGAAGGCCCATTCTGAAAATGCGCTGGCGCTGGCACTCTGGCTGGAGCAGTTGGATGCGGTTGAGCGGGTTCACTATCCCGGTCTGAAGAGCCACCCGCAGTATGATCTGGCCATGCGTCAGCAGAAAAGTGCGGGCGGTATTGTCTCATTTGTTGTGAAGGGTGGGCGTGAGCAGGCCTGGAAAGTGATAGACGCCACCCGGATGCTCTCTATTACCGCCAATCTGGGGGATACCAAGACCACCATCACCCATCCGGCATCCACCACCCATGGGCGTTTGACGGATGACGAAAAAGCTGCCGCAGGGATTGAAGAGGGGTTGATACGGGTGGCGGTAGGTCTGGAGGCCTATGAAGACATTCAGCGTGACTTGGCCTCTGGCTTGGTCGGGTAGTACCGTGTCAGACAAGGATCTGCTGACAATGTGGAATCAGCGGCATGCCCAGGCTGATACCGTTGGCCAGGTTGCCGATGTGTTGGTACAGAATAGCCACTTGGTTACACCGGGCGCTAAAGTGCTGGATCTGGCGTGTGGGCGAGGAGTCAATGCACTCCAAATGGCCAGGATGGGGCTGGATGTGACGGCCTGGGATCTCTCGCCTGTAGCAATAGAACGACTCACGGATGCAGCAACAGATCAGGGGCTGACCATAACCGCGGAGGTGCGTGATGTCATCGCCTACCCCCCAGAGCCTGCCTCATTTGATCTGATACTGGTCAGCTATTTCCTCGATAGAGATTTGGCGCCTGCTATTACCGCGGCATTGAAACCTGCAGGGTTGCTCTTTTATCAAACCTACAGTCAGGCGGCCGTTTCAAGGGATGGCCCATCCTCAAGCCAGTATCGATTGGGCGATAACGAGTTATTGGTCCTCTTTTCTGATTTGAAGGTGCGTGTCTACCGTGAAGAACGGCTGCTGGGTGATACTCAGCAAGGGTGGCGTGATCGGGCGATGTTGGTCGCGGAGAAGGCGTGAGCGGGGTTTAAACTAGAGTTAAGAAACCAGTTGGATAATAATAGCCCTGTTATTCTGGAACTCAGTGAACTGATGCGTACCCCGGGAGAAAGTGACATGATTGAAAAAGCCCCCCGAGTTTCTGTGCGGGATGTCATGAAGACGGCGTTTGGTTTGATCGAAGGCAGTGCCACGATTTATGAAGCGCTGCTACTGATGAAGAAAAACCGCACCTCTCTGCTGGTGGTGGATAAGCGCCACGAGGATGATGAGTACGGGTTACTGCTTGCCTCTGATATAGCTCGATTGGTATTGGCGAACGACCGCTCTCCCAAGCGAGTTAATGTCTATGAGGTGATGACCAAGCCGGCCGTCTATGTAGAGCCGGATATGGATATACGCTACTGCTCACGTCTGTTTGCCCGCTTCGATCTGGTACGAGCACTGGTCGTGGAAAATAAAAAGATCCTGGGCACGATCAGTCCCAATAGTCTGGTTCTGGATGGACTCTTTTACGGGTTAGAGAACGAGGCGTGAACAGGGTGACATGAAACGCCACCGTTTTCAGATCAATCTCACCTCCCAGGAATACCTTCACTACTATCGTGGGCAGGCCAGCGCGGTTATTGTTCAAGCCGATGATGGTCGCACCCTACAGCTTCCTGCCAACAGCCTGAGGCCTTTTGTCACTGCCAGCGGTATCTCCGGTCGTTTTGAACTCACCCTGGATGACCGCAATAAACTGGTCGAACTCAGGCGTTTATGATGCCCATCCTCTTTGGTCTACTGTTGCTGTTAACAATCAATTGCGCCACCGCCTTTGAAGTACGTTCAATAGCCGATGTTATACCGGCGATTAACCAACCCGCTGTTTCGTTATCCCTACCCGATGCCTTGCCTGATGCTGAAGTCATACAGGGCAAAGGGAAAATCAAAAAGGCCTGGCTCGTCTTTCCAACCGATCGTTATGATCATGCCATATTGGGCGATGGTGTCGAAGCGCGCGGGGTGCGCGTTGAACTCGATACGGCGCAACAACTGACGTTTAGATTGCCGGATGATTCGGTGTTTGAAGATCGTTACCCACGACTGGTCGATCTGGATAATGACGGTGTCGAAGAGATTATTCTGGTGAGAAGTTATCTTGATCGTGGCGCGGCGCTGATGGTGCTAAAGATCACGGATGGAGCAATCGTCAGGTTTGCAGAAGCAGATCCTATCGGTTTGGCCCATCGCTGGCTTAACCCTGTCGGTGTGGGCGATTTTGATCAAGATGGTCAACCCGAGCTGGCTGTTGTAATAACGCCTCATATTGGCGGCATCCTCACCCTTTACAAGCTTGTGGGGGATCGGCTTGACCCGGTTTTTCGTATGCCCGGTTTTTCAAATCATCGAATTGGATCAAGTGAATTAGGCCAGTCAGCTATTATTGATTTTAACCAGGATGGCGTACCTGATATGGCCGTTCCAGCGATTGGTTTCCATGATTTAAGAATCATTTCCGTAGTAAATGGAGCGTTGAAAGAGATCAACAGGGTGGCGCATAGTAGTCCCATCAATACGCCCGTTGAGGTGAAAGATCTGGATGGCGATGGCGATCAGGATCTCACCTACGGCCTTATCGATGGCAGGCGGATTCAATTGATCCTGCCATGAACAGCATTCAATGGAAGGGCGCTTATGGATCAATACAG
>JAPHUG010000442.1 GCA_026197195.1 Sedimenticola sp. | reverse complement strand
GTCTACCTTTTCTCCAGTATAGACGTCGAAAAGGAGAATTTCTCTAAGGATTTCGGGTACTGATTCACTAATTGTCTGACGAATCTCATTAAATCCGACTTTCTCATCCACAACGACCGCAATATCCCGACGAATGGAGGGATACTTGGAGAGTGGCTTAAAGGCCGGCAGACGCCCTTCCAGCAAACCATTGACCTTAATTTCAAACAGATACGCCCCAACATTCATGTCCAGCTTGGCTTCAAGCTCAGGGTGCAGTTTACCAATCCAACCCACCGATTCACCTGAGCGAAGGATCTGTGCCGTCTGACCAGGATGCAGCGAGGGGTGGGCGGCTGCCCTAAACTCGAACAACTCGCCACAGCCGGTAAGGGCAAACAGCGCTTCGAGATCCGCCTTGATATCAAAGAAATCGGCCTGGCGCGATGGTGCCCCCCACTCTTCTGGAGCTATCGTACCCGAAACCAAGCCAGAAAGCATTAATTCTTGTTTAATTTCATTATCTTGCTTGATAAACCTAAGACCCGACTCGAATATTCTTACACGGGCTTGCTGGCGGGACTGATTATAGATGGCCGTCTGCAACAACCCTGCCCAGAGGGTCGTGCGCATGATCGACATATCCGATGAGATGGGGTTGGCCAGCACCACGGTATCGTGACCCGGATCAACCAGGTCATGCATCTCTCGACTGATGAAGCTATAGGTGATCGCCTCCTGATAGTCACGATCCACAAGCAGCTGTTTGGCTTTCTGCAGATTAAAGGCCACTTCAGGCTCTGACTGCATGACCGTAGCCGCGGCTGTGCGCTTGGTGGGAATCCGGGTGTAGCCATAGATCCGCCCCACCTCTTCGATCAGATCCTCTTCAATGCTGATATCAAACCGACAGCTGGGCGCAACAACCTTCCACCCCTCAGCAGCAGGTTCAACGTTCATCTCCAATCGCACCAGAATATCGACGATGGTCTCATCGTCAATCTCCAGCCCCAGCACCTTGGTTACACGAGTGCGACGCAACAGGATTTCGGGGCGCGGTTCAATGTTTGACGCTTCAACGGCCTCAACCACAGGGCCAGGTTCTCCGCCGACAATCTCGATCAATAACTGGGTGGCGCGTTCTATCGCCTGACGCTGTAACTCAGGATCGACACCGCGTTCAAAACGATGTGATGAATCGGTATGCAACCCATAGCTGCGGGCCTTACCGCTAATCGCCATCGGTGAGAAGAAGGCACTCTCAAGCAGAATATCCTGGGTCTTATCACCGACCCCGGAGTGCTCACCCCCCATGATACCGGCCATCGCAACCGGTTTTTTCTGGTCAGCAATGACCAGGGTATCGCTACGTAGTGTCACCGTCTGGCCGTCCAGCAGGACAAGCTGTTCACCCTCTTCTGCCATGCGAACCCGAATACCACCTTCGAGTTCAGCCAGATCAAAGCCATGCATGGGTTGACCCAGCTCCATCATCACGTAGTTGGTGACATCAACAACCGGGCTGATTGAACGCAAATCACTGCGGCGCAGTCGCTCCTGCATCCAGAGCGGCGTCTCAGCCGATGGATTGATATTCCGGACAATACGACAGAGATAGCGCGGACAGGCCTCAGAGGCCACCAGCTCAACCGGGAACTGATCCTGGTTTTCTGCAGGTACGGGCACCATGACGGGCGGCGTTACCGGACTTCGGTTGATGACACCCACTTCCCGGGCAATACCGGCCAGTCCCAGACAATCTCCACGATCGGGCGTCAGGTCCACATCGATCGATTGGTCATTCAGGGAGAGATAGTCTCGAAAATCAGTACCCACCGGCGCATCGTCCGGCAGGGGTAAAATACCGTCAGAGGAGGCCGCCAGACCAAGCTCAGAGGCGGAACAGATCATCCCCTGTGATTCAACACCCCGCAGCTTGGCGCGTTTGATCTTGAAGTTACCGGGTAAAACGGCCCCTATGACCGCTACCGGAACTTTGAGGCCGGCTGCCACGTTAGGTGCCCCGCAGACGATCTGCAGCAACTCAGCCGCCCCAGTGTTGACGGTACAGAGGCTGAGCTTATCAGCATCGGGATGTTGCTCCCGGGTCATCACTTCACCTACCACGACCCCGGTAAATTCACCTGCTACGGGTTCCACTGAGTCCACTTCCAGACCCGCCATACTGAGCTGATCGGCCAACTCTGTCGTATTAACGGAGGGATTGACCCATTCACGCAACCAGGCTTCACTGAATTTCATAATTCTTATCCAATCCTAAATCGAGCATTCATGCTGCTCTGAATTTCGCTATTAATAGTGTTCGTGTTTGAGCTGAAAACAATCAGGCAAACTGCCGCAAAAACCTCAAATCATTCTCAAAAAAGAGCCGTAAGTCATTGACTCCATAGCGTAACATGGTCAGTCTTTCGACACCCATGCCAAAGGCATAGCCGGTATACTTTTCACTGTCGATACCCACATGTCTGAACACCTCCGGGTGCACCATGCCGCAACCCAGCACCTCAAGCCATCCGGTATGACTGCAGACACGACAGCCGTCACCGCCACACATCACACACTCAATATCCACTTCTGCCGAGGGCTCGGTGAAAGGGAAATAGGAGGGACGAAAACGGATCTTCAAATCACGTTCAAAGAAGTTCTGTAGAAAGTCGTACAGCACCCCTTTGAGATCGGCGAAAGAGACATTCTCATCCACCAGCAACCCTTCCACCTGATGGAACATCGGGGTATGGGTCAGGTCCGAGTCACAACGGTAGACGCGACCTGGGGCAATAATCTTGAGCGGAGGGCCTGCATTCTCCATGGTGCGAATCTGTACCGGTGAGGTATGGGTACGCAACAGCATGTGTGCATCAAAATAGAAGGTATCGTGCATGGCACGAGCCGGGTGATGCGCAGGGATGTTGAGTGCTTCAAAGTTGTGGTAGTCATCCTCGATCTCGGGTCCCTCTTCAATAGAAAAACCTGACCGGGTAAACAGCTCATCAATACGTTCGAGCGTGCGTGTGACCGGATGAAGACCACCACGGCCCACACCGCGCCCTGGCAGGGTGACATCAATACGCTCAGAACTCAGACGGGCGGCTAATGCCTGCTGCTCCAGTTCACCCTTACGATTTTCTATCACCTGCTGAAGCGCCTGCTTGGCCTTATTAATGGCCTGCCCCGCCTGCGGACGCTGTTCAGCCGGCAGCTTACCCAACTGCTTCAACTGTGCGGTCAGCAGGCCACTCTTACCGAGATAACGTACACGCACCTCATCCAGCGCCGCCAGTTGCTCAGCCGAGGCAATCAGACTGGTGGCTTCTTCAACAAGCTTCGAGAGCTCAAGATTGGATTCAGAATCCATTAAAGGGTCCTCATCTGGGATCAGTTCTATTACTGCATAAAACAAAAGGGGAAAGACCAATGGCCTTTCCCCTGTCGTTGTCACTCATATGCGTCAACTAACCGTAGACGCAATGACAAGCTTTCAGCTGGAGAGACTGGCCTTGGCCTGTTCTGCCAGGGCGCTAAACGCCGGCTTGTCAAAGATGGCCAGATCAGCCAGCATTTTACGATCAATCTCAATGTTCGCTTTCTTCAGGCCATTGATCATACGGCTGTATGAGAGGCCATTGTTGCGGGCGCCAGCATTGATACGAGCGATCCAGAGTGCGCGGAATTGACGCTTTTTCTGGCGACGGTCACGATAAGCGTATTGACCCGCCTTGATGACGGCCTGTTTCGCTACACGATAGATCTTGCTGCGGGCACCGTAGTAACCTTTAGCCGCTTTAAGCACTTTTTTGTGTCGGGCGTGTGCTTGTACACCACGTTTTACGCGAGGCATCTGTTCAGTCTCCTAATCAAGCGTAAGGAATCATACGACGTGCTACTGCAACGTCGGACTTGTGCAACTGTGCAGGACAACGCAGTTGACGCTTCCGCTTGGTGCTCTTTTTCGTCAGGATATGACGACGATGGGACTGACCCCGTTTGATGGCGCCTGTACCGGTTACCTTGAACCGCTTGGCAGCGCCACGATTAGTCTTAATCTTTGGCATTACTTGTAACTCCGCTATTTAACCCGCCGACCGGGGTTTTCCTCATCAGACCTATTCACCCTGAAGAGCAACCAAACTCGATCCTTGGATCTTTAGATTTTAAGATACTTACTTTTTGGGACGTAAAACCATAATCATCTGCCGGCCTTCCATCTGAGGCTGCTGCTCAACTTCGCCGTATTCAGACAGATCCGTCTCAACACGTTGCAACAACTCCAGACCCAGCTCTCGATGAGCATGTTCACGACCACGGAACCGCATGGTTACCTTGGTCTTGTCCCCGTCATTCAGGAAACGTATCAGGTTGCGTAGTTTGACCTGATAATCCCCTTCGCCCGTCCCTGGTCTGAATTTAATCTCTTTTACC